>NZ_JBHVWZ010000006.1:0-93058 GCF_042881985.1 Streptomyces sp. NPDC058246
CCCACGGACCCGCCCACGGTCCCGGCGCCCACCGAGACGGTCCCGACCGACCCGCCGACCACCGACCCGGCGCCCACGGAGACGACGCCCACCGACGACCCGACGGAGCCCACCGAGGTTCCGACCGAGCCGACGGAGGACCCGACCGCCACCACCGCGCCCTCGGAGAGCAGCAGCACGGGCACCGGCGGCGGCAACAACAACACGGACCCCGACGGTGGCTCCTCCACCCAGGAGCAGGGCTCCTCGGCCCTCACCGACACCGGCTCGGACACCTCGGCCCAGGGCAAGAACGACGGCCAGCTGGCTGAGACGGGTGCCGGTCAGACCACGTTCCTGCTGGTCGGCGCCGCCACGATGATCGCCGGCGGTATCGGCTTCCGCATGCTGCCGCGCCTCGCGGGCGGCCGCGGCGGTGCCGCCGCCTGACGGACACGTACGTGAAGAAGGGCCCGGAGCAGCTCGCTCCGGGCCCTTCTCATGTCAGATGCTCATGTCGGATGCGTCACAGCGGGCGCGGACCTGGTGGGTGTGCCGTGCCGGCCGCCACGGACCTCACACCGTCTGGTGGGCCACCAACGCCAGGGCCGCGATCAGCACGGCCAGCAGCGCGATCAGCGCCATGGGGTTCAGACCCGCGAAAGGGCTCTCCTGCTGGAGCCGCTCACGGTTCGCGCGGCAGACGGGGCAACGGCCCTCGCTGACGGGAGCCGCGCAGTTCGCGCACACCAATCGGTCGTACGTCATGCGCTCGCCCTCCTTGCGCCGTATCCCCGTACACAACGCTCTACATAACGCTGCGGGGGACGCAACCGTTCCCCCTCCACTGTGCCAGGTTCCGCCGGTTTCGGCGCGGCTCGCCTTATCCTGCCCCGCGCTGTGGGGGTCAGTCTCCGAAAACGGGGCTCTCGGAGGGGCGGCCGGGGTCGATCCCGCGGTTGCGGGGGGTGCTGTGGTGGCTCGCGCAGTTCCCCGCCTTCCCATGGGGCGCCTCCCGCGGGGCGCGTCTTCGGGGGTGCGTCCTGGTGCCCGCACAAAGACGCGCACAAAGTCCCGCACAAAGACCCGTACAAAAGCGCACAAGCCCCGCGCAACCCCGACCAGCGACTGCGCTCGCGCACCCGGTTCGCGTATGGTCACGCACACCTACCCCCGGCGACCCGTGGTGCATCCGTGATCCGATTCGACAACGTCTCCAAGGTCTACCCCAAACAGACCCGCCCCGCTCTCAGGGATGTCTCCCTGGAGGTCGAGCGCGGAGAGTTCGTGTTCCTCGTGGGGTCCTCCGGCTCCGGAAAGTCCACCTTCCTGCGGCTGATCCTCCGCGAGGAGCGGACCAGTCACGGCCAGGTGCACGTCCTGGGCAAGGACCTCGCGCGCCTCTCCAACTGGAAGGTGCCGCAGATGCGGCGCCAGCTGGGGACCGTCTTCCAGGACTTCCGTCTGCTGCCCAACAAGACGGTCGCCGAGAACGTGGCCTTCGCCCAGGAGGTCATCGGCAAGTCGCGCGGCGAGATCCGCAAGTCCGTGCCCCAGGTGCTCGACCTCGTCGGTCTGGGGGGCAAGGAGGACCGGATGCCCGGCGAGCTGTCCGGTGGTGAGCAGCAGCGCGTGGCCATCGCGAGAGCCTTCGTGAACCGGCCCAAGCTCCTCATCGCCGACGAGCCGACCGGAAACCTCGACCCGCAGACCTCCGTCGGCATCATGAAGCTGCTCGACCGCATCAACCGGACGGGCACGACCGTGCTGATGGCGACGCACGACCAGAACATCGTGGACCAGATGCGCAAGCGCGTCATCGAGCTGGAGCAGGGTCGCCTCGTCCGCGACCAGGCGCGCGGCGTCTACGGCTACCAGCACTGATCATCGTCCACGGAAAGGTCTGAAGAACACGCCATGCGCGCGCAGTTCGTTCTGTCGGAGATCGGTGTCGGTCTCCGCCGCAATCTGACCATGACCTTCGCGGTCGTCGTCTCGGTCGCCCTCTCACTCGCCCTGTTCGGCGGCTCGCTCCTGATGAGCGACCAGGTGAGCACGATGAAGGGCTACTGGTACGACAAGGTCAACGTCTCGATCTTCCTCTGCAACAAGAGCGATGCCGAGTCCGACCCCAACTGCGCCAAGGGCGCGGTGACCGCCGACCAGAAGAAGCAGATCCTCGCCGACCTGGACAAGATGTCCACGGTCGTCCAGAAGGTCAGCTACGAGTCGGCGGACCAGGCGTACAAGCACTACAAGGAGCAGTTCGGCGACTCCCCGCTGGCCAGCTCCCTCACGCCGGACCAGATGCAGGAGTCGTACCGCATCAAGCTGAAGGACCCCGAGAAGTACCAGGTCATCGCGACCGCCTTCGACGGGCGGGACGGCGTGCAGTCGGTGCAGGACCAGAAGGGCATCCTGGACAACCTCTTCGGGCTGCTCAACGGCATGAACTGGGCCGCGCGCGCGGTGATGGCGATGATGCTGGTCGTCGCACTGATGCTGATTGTCAACACGGTGCGCGTCTCCGCGTTCAGCCGTCGGCGTGAGACGGGGATCATGCGCCTGGTCGGCGCCTCCGGGTTCTACATCCAGGCGCCGTTCATCATGGAGGCCGCGGTCGCGGGGCTCATCGGCGGCGGTGTGGCCTGCGGCTTCCTGCTGATCGCCCGCTACTTCATCATCGACCACGGTCTGGCCCTGTCCGAGAAGCTGAATCTGATCAACTTCATCGGCTGGGACGCCGTGTTGACGAAGCTGCCGCTCATCCTCGCCACGAGTCTGCTGATGCCCGCGCTGGCCGCGTTCTTCGCGTTGCGCAAGTACCTGAAGGTGTGATGCATGCCAAGGGGGCCGTACTGCCAACCGGCGGTACGGCCCTTCGCGTTGTCCTAGACTCACCGGCATGTCAGGCCGTGACCCGTTCTGTGAGCCCCGCCGCATACGCCGCGGGGCCGCCCTGACATTGGTGTTCGCGAGCGTCCTCGTCGCCGGTGCGGCGACCGGGTCCTTCTCCGACGCCGACCGGAAGTCCCCTTCCACCGCCTCCCGTTCGACGTCCGCCGGCCACCACGAGGACGTCAGCGAGGCCGCCGCCCGGGCGATGGCCGACGGCAAGTCGCCCATGGAGGCCGCCGAGCGCGCCGTCAGCCGCAGCGGCGACCGCTGGGGCGCGGTCTACTCCCAGGGCGAGTACGAGGAGTTCGAGGAGGCCCTCGACGGCCAGTACACCGGCGTCGGACTGTGGGCCAGGCGCGAGCCCGACGGCCGTATCGAAGTGTCCCGAGTGCAGACCGGCTCGCCCGCGGAAACCGCCGGGATCCGCAAGGGCGACCGGCTGCGCAGCGTCGACGGCGAGAAGGTGGACGGCCGGCCGGTCACCGAGGTCGTCTCGTTACTGCGCGGCGACGCGGACGACGCCCCCGCCGGTACGCGGGTCCGCCTGGGCCTTGAGCGGGGCACGGCCGCGTGGAGCCGGACACTGCGCCGGGCCAAGCTGTCCACCGACTCCGTGACCGTGCAGAAGCTCCCGGGCGGCGTCACCGTGATCAAGGTCGCCGCCTTCACCAAGGGGGTCGGCGACGCCGTACGCACCGCGGTGGACGAGGCCCCCCGGCGCGCCGGGATCGTCCTCGACCTGCGCGGCAACTCCGGAGGCCTGGTCACCGAGGCCGTCACCGCCGCCTCCGCCTTCCTCGACGGCGGCCTCGTCGCCACCTATGACGTCGACGGCGACCAGCGCGCCCTGCACGCCGCCCCCGGCGGCGACACCACCAGACCCCTGGTCGCGCTCGTCGACGGCGGCACGATGAGCGCGGCCGAGCTGCTCACCGGAGCCCTCCAGGACCGTGGCCGCGCGGTCGTCGTGGGCTCCAGGACCTTCGGCAAGGGCTCCGTCCAGATGCCGAGCCCGCTGCCCGACGGCTCCGTCGCCGAGCTGACCGTCGGGCACTACCGCACCCCCTCCGGACGCGGCGTGGACGGCCGGGGCATCACCCCCGACCTGGAGGCGGACGACGGGGCGCTGGAGCGGGCCGAGACCGTGCTGAGCGGGCTCGGGGACCCTTCGTAGCCGAGCTTTCGCGTTCCTGGTAATCGACTTTCCCTCCTGGCCCCCTGTAGTGCGAAAATGGCCAGCACTATGAGCAAGGGAATGTACGTACCGAAGGAGTCCCAGCCCAAGCAGGGCGGGGGGCCCGCGAAGGCCAAGGACGGCAAGCGCAAGATCGTCGCGCAGAACAAGAAGGCACGGCACGACTACGCGATCATCGACACCTACGAGGCCGGGCTCGTGCTCACCGGCACGGAGGTGAAGTCGCTGCGCCAGGGACGCGCCTCGCTGGCCGACGGCTTCGTCCAGATCGACGGGAACGAGGCGTGGCTGCACAACGCCCACATCCCCGAGTACAGCCAGGGCACCTGGACCAACCACTCCGTGCGCCGCAAGCGCAAGCTGCTCCTGCACCGCGAGGAGATCGACAAGCTGGAGTCGAAGTCCCAGGAGACGGGTCACACGATCGTGCCCCTCGCCCTGTACTTCAAGGACGGCCGCGCGAAGGCCGAGATCGCGCTCGCGCGCGGCAAGAAGGAGTACGACAAGCGGCAGACGCTGCGTGAGAAGCAGGACCGGCGGGAGTCGGACCGGGCGATCGCGGCGGCCAAGCGTAAGCAGCGCGGCGAGTAGCCCGCGCGGCCGCCGGGAATACGCTGGCCCCCGGCCGCGTTGTTCACGTACGATGGACCAGTCCCGCAGGTGACGGGGCGCCGGATTCGCCGAGTTTTCAGTGAATCCACCTTTGAAAAATCAACATGGGGATGATCGGTTTCGACAGCGGCTGTTGAAGCAGGGGAAGCGTGTCGAGGAAGCGGCAATGATCTCGTAAACCATATGTCGCAAAAAATAATCGCCAACACCAAGCGCGATTCCTTCGCCCTCGCTGCCTAAGTAGCGACTTGCGAAGTGTCAGCCCGGGGCTGTTCCCGACCCGGATCCTGGCATCAGCTAGGGAACTAAACTTCTGGACCCGGTCACGGGATCCAGAAGGAAATCAAACAGTGACTGGGCCCGTCGGCGACTTGTTCGCGTGATCGCCGGGGCCGAGAAAATCACAGCGAACTGCGCACGGAGAAGCCCTGATTTTGCACCGTTGGACGCGGGTTCGATTCCCGCCATCTCCACTCATCCCATGTGAGGCGAAGGCCCCGCTGCATCGAGCAGCGGGGCCTTTGTCGTACGCCCGCCGATGACGCCGATGACGCCGATGACGTGCCGAGGCCGTGGTCGCAGGGGGAGCGGGGCTGCCCCTTCCTCTCGAAGCGCTCATGGTCACGGATCCTTCAAGGGGTCGGCGTGCGCGGTGCCGTACCGGACCGTTCCCTCGGCCGGGGCACGAGCAGCGTCGCCCCCGGCGTCTCCGGCACCTCCGTTGCCCCCGGCACCTCCGGCGTCTCCGTCGCCTCCGGCACCTCTGTCGTCTCCGTCGTGTCCGTCGTCTCCGTCGTGTCCGTCGTCTCCGTCGCCTCCGCCCCGCCGCGTACGGCGTGACGGAGCGCGCCCGCCGTCGATATCGCGAGCGCGGTCGCCGCGGCCGCGACCGGCACCACGTATCCCGCCGCTGTCGACACGTGCTCCACCACCCATCCACCGATCGCCGAGCCGCAGGCGATCCCGCCGAGGAGGCCGGTCACCGCCAGGGTCATGCCCTCGTTCAACCGGCCCTCGGGGGTGCGGTGCTGGACGAGTGTCATGCCGGTGATCATGGTCGGCGCTGTGGCCATCCCGGCGACGAGCAAAGCGCCCGCCAGCGCGAGGAGGGACCCCGTCAGCGTGGCCGCGAGGAGGGGCAGGGTCATCAGCGCCGTCATGGCGGCGACGCACAGCGGGTAGCGCCGCCATGACGGCGCTGATGGGGGTGCCCCCTGCTCGAGCGGAGCCGAGAGGTAGGGGGAGGGACCGGTCGGCTTCAGGGCGCCGTACAGCAGACCCGCCGCGCACGAGCCCGCCGCCTGGAGCGCGAGGACCGCGCCCGCGGCCGACCGGTGCCCCCGCGCGTCCGCGAAGGCGATCGTGGCGACCTCCACCGATCCGAAGACCGCGCCGGTGGCGAGGAAACCGAGGAGGAGCGCGGGCATTCCGGGGGCCAGGGCGGGGGACTTGGACGTCGTACGTGGCTGGGCCGGCGGCTCCGTCGAACGCTGGGCGGCGAAGATCAGTACGCCGGCCATCAGCAGGACCCCGCCGACCAGCGTGCCCGCCTCCGGGAAGAAGGTCCCGCACAGGAAGGCCGCGAGCACCGGGCCCAGCATGAAGCACAGCTCGTCGGCGGCCTGTTCGAAGGAGTTCGCGGTGTGCAGTGCGGCCGGGTCGCCCTGGAGGAGGTGGGCCCAGCGGGCGCGGGACATGCCTCCGGTGTTCGGGGTCGTGGCGGTTGCCGCGTACGCCGCGAAGAGGGTCCAGTTCGGGGCTCCGTAGCGCACGCACAGCAGGAGCGCGAGCGAGCCGAGCACGGCGATCGCCGTGGCGGGTACGGCGATCCGTGCCTGGCCGTACCGGTCGACGAGACGCGCGGTCCAAGGGGCGACCACCGCCGTCGCCGCGAGACCCGTTGCCGTGACGGCACCGGCGAGCGCGTACGAGCCACGGGCTCCCGCGATCATGATGACCGCGCTCACGCTGAACATGCCCATGGGGAGACGCGCGATCAGATTCCCGAGGGTGAAGGCGCGGGCGCCGGGGGTGGTGAAGAGGCGGTGGTACGGGGTTCGGTGCTGCGGCATGGATCAACCGTCGCCCGAGGTGGCGTGGGTGGTCCAACACCTAATCCGTGGCGATTGACGCGTTTGAGTTGTAAGTTCGCGTGATGTCTGACCGACGGCTCACGTCCGATTCGAGGGGTGCGTCCGCTTCCGGGGTCGCGTCCGCTTCCGGGGTCGCGTCCGATTCGGGGGTCGCGTCCGATTCCGGGGGCAAACCCGATTCCGGGGTCGCGTCCGCTTCTGGCGCTACGTCTGCTCGTGGGGTCGCGCTTCCTCCCGGCGTCGCGCCTGCTTTTGGGGCCACGGCCGCGTCCGCTCATGGGGTCACGCCCGCCCACCTCGACCCCCGGCTTCTGCGTGCCTTCCTCGCCGTGGCCGAGGAACTGCACTTCACGCGTGCCGCTACCCGGCTCTACGTCGCTCAGCAGGCCCTGAGTCGGGACATCCGGCGGCTCGAACGCGACTTGGGCGTGGAGCTGTTCGTCCGCACGACCCGGCAGGTGACGCTGACGTCGGACGGTGAGCGACTGCTGCCGTACGCGCGGCGCGTGCTGGAGGCGCAGGACGCGCTGCTGGCCGCGTTCGCGAGAGGCCGCCACGAGCAGCGGCCCCTGCTCGTCGACGTCAACTCCCCGGGGCTCGTCTCCGGCCGCGTCCTCGACCGGGCCCGCGAACTCGCCCCCGACACCGAGCTGATGGCTCGCTTCGAGAGCGGACTCACCGGCGCGGCGGGGGAGATGCTCGCCGGTCGGCTGGACGCGTCGTTCGGACGGTTCGCGGGGCTCGACCCGGTGGTGCGGGCGCGCCTCGACCAGCAGCCCGTGCGGTACGAGCCGATGGCCGTCGTGTTGCCCGAGGACCATCACCTCGCGGCTCTGGACGAGGTGCCGCTGGGCGCGCTCGCGGGGGAGAGCGTGTACGCCGGTGCGGGTAACCCCCGGACGCTGGAGTGGACCGACCTGGCACGCCACCTCTTCGAGGGGCGCGGCATCGAACTCGCACCGCCCGCACCGGTGGCCATGGGTGCCGAGGAGTTCGGGCGGATCATGGCCAAGAAACGGAACCCCGTCCTCGCCGTGGTGGACTTTCCGGCCATGCCTGGAACGGTGTTGAGGCCTCTCGTCGACCCCGTTCCCCTGTCACCCGTGTCACTGGTGTGGCGGAAGGGGCTGGTGCACCCCGGGATCGATGCCCTTCGACGAGCCGCCGTCGAACTCGCCGGCGAGGAAGGGTGGTTGAGGAGTCCCACGGAGGGATGGATTCCGGCCACCGATGCACTCGTCATGATGAGTCACAACTGAGACAGAAGCACACGCGTCCCCCGCGTGCGCTACATTCATTCGCCCGGGCTCAGTGTGGTAGGGGGGCGCTCGGATGGGGTGGGGGCCCGATCCGGACGACAAAAGTGAGTAATGCCCGGAGTCGTCGCGCACCCGTGAACAATCCCGTGGGGGGATGTACGTGCGCGTAAAAAACTGGCGGAAAGACGCCCAACCAGATCGACGAGATGTTGATCAGCGGAGAGGGCGCGGAGCCGATCCGTCACCGTTGAACGAAGCCGACGAGATTCGGCCGGACGTGGACAGGATTCGACAAGGATCCGACGCTTTTCGGCCGGGTGCGGACGGGGGTCGGTTAGGCCCGGACGGGTCGCGGCCGGATGCGGACGGGTTTCGGGCGGGTGCAGGCAAGTTCCGGCAGGGCGCGGGCGAGTTCCGGCGGGGTGCGGGCGAGTTCCGGCGGGGTGCCAGTGGGTTTCGGTCGGATGCCGGTGGGTCAGGGCTTGGGGCTGGTGAGTCCCGGCCGAGTGCCGAGGGGATTCCACAGGGTGCGGGCAATGCCGTCGTATGGCCTGAGGCCGGCGGCAGAACGGCGTCATGGCCTCGGGCAGGCCAGAGCCCTGCGCCCGACCTCGATCGTGCTTCCGTGCCGGGCCTGGATCGGGAGGCGTGGCCGGACCTCGGTCGCGTTTTCGCGCCGGACTTCGATGGGGAGTCCGCGCCGGACTTCGATCGGGCGGCCGCGCCAGTTCTCGATCGTGCTTCCGCTCCCCGGCTTCGCGGCCACCTCGGCGAAGAGCCCTCCTGGGAGCACCCGGACCACCCGGAGCACACGCACGACCCGAACGAGGTGACCGTCCAACTCGACGGTTCCGGCTGTCAGTTGGGCGACATGCCGGCCCGTCAGGGCAAGGGCGCGCCGGGCAGCCCCGGTGCCCAGGAAGGGTCGGACGGCCCGGTCTTCGTCGACGAGTCGGGCCGCCGAAGCCGTAGATTCCGCCGCCTCGGCATCCTCGTCGGCATCGCCTGCGCGGTGTACGCCGTCGTCATCGTCGCCACGCTCCTGTCGGGCAATTCCAGCGCGCCCTGGCTTCCGGTGCCGGGCCAGCAGGACGGCCGGCCGGCCGGCAAGGTCGAGACGTCACCGCTGCCCTCCGAGCCGGGCTCCGCGCCGGGCACGGGCGGCGCCGCACCGGGGGCGAGCGCGACGGGCAGCGGCGGTACGAAGCCGTCGCCGGGGGCGAGCGCGAAGCCCGGTCACTCGGGGAGCGCGGCCAAGCCGGGTACGTCCACCGGCCCCGAGCCATCGACGTCCGCCACCACCAAGCCGAAGCCGAGCACCAGCACCCCGAAGGACCCGGTCGTCGTACCGCCCTCCCTGCCGGTCACCGACTCGCCGGGGCCCAGCCCCTCCACCAGCGGCGGCGGCAGCACGCCCGACCCCTCGGCGAGTGCCCCCACCGGCGGGTCCGGCTCCGGAACCGTCGCCGGAGGCGCTCCCTCGCCCGTCGAGCTGAGCCCCTTGGAGTCAGAGCCGAGCAACGCCGGCTCCTCATCCGGCTCCTCATCCCGGGAGAACGTCCTCTGATGGCACCCCGTACCGGTCGTCATGGTTCCGCGCATCCCGCGGAGCCCGCACGTCCCACACACTCGATACGTCCCACAGATTCGGTACGTCCCGCGGATTCGGTACGTCCCGCACCCATGAAGCGGCGTTCGCACCGCCCGGTCGCCGATGGCCGCCGCCGACGGCTCCCCATGCGTTTCCTGCTGCCCTCGCTCATCCTCGTCGCCCTGATGGCGATGCTGATGCTGCGCGGTTACGTACACAGCGAGATCCTGGCGGACCACCGCGTCCGGCCCGAGGCGGCCACCGACAAGGTGCCGGAGAAGATCCTCGAGGGCGGCCCGGTCATCGACACCCGCAGCGGGCGCACGACCAGCCTGCGCGTCCCACGCCACCGTCTCGTCCTCACCTTCGACGACGGCCCGGACCCAACATGGACCCCGAAGGTCCTCGACGTCCTCAAGGCGCACCACGCGCACGCCGTCTTCTTCGTCACCGGCACCATGGCCTCGCGCTACCCGGCGCTGGTGCACCGCATGGTGGCGGAGGGCCACGAGGTCGGCCTGCACACCTTCAACCACCCGGATCTCTCGTACCAGTCCAAGAAGCGCATCGACTGGGAGCTGTCGCAGAGCCAGCTGGCACTGGCCGGCGCCGCGGGCATCCGTACGTCCCTCTTCCGCCCGCCGTACTCGTCCTTCGCCGACGCGATGGACAACAGGTCCTGGCCCGTGACGCAGTACATCGGCACACGCGGCTACATCACCGTCGTCAACAACACCGACAGCGAGGACTGGCAGAAGCCCGGCGTCGACGAGATCATCCGCCGCGCCACCCCGCACGGCGGCAAGGGCGCGATCGTCCTGATGCACGACTCCGGAGGCGACCGCCACCAGACCGTCGAGGCGCTGGACACGTTCGTGCCCCGGCTTCAGCACCGGGGCTACTCGTTCGAGAACCTCACCGAGACCCTCGACGCCCCCAGCGCGCACACCGAAGTCACCGGCCTCGACCTGTGGAAGGGCAAGGCGTGGATCTACCTGGTCCAGGCCTCCGAGAAGGTCACCGACGCCCTCGTCGTCGGCATCGCCGTCATCGGTGTCCTCGTCTTCAGCCGCTTCGGCCTGATGCTGCTGCTCTCCGCCGTGCACGCCCGCCGGGTCAGACGCCGGGACTTCCACTGGGGCCCGACCGCTTCCCCGGTCACGGAACCGGTATCGGTACTCGTCCCCGCGTACAACGAAGCGAAATGCATCGAGAACACCGTCCGTTCCCTGATGGCGAGCGAACACCCCATCGAGATCATCGTCATCGACGACGGTTCGAGCGACGGCACGGCCCGCATCGTCGAGGACCTGCGTCTGCCGAACGTACGCGTCGTACGGCAGCACAACGCGGGCAAGCCCGCGGCCCTCAACAGGGGTCTGGCGAACGCCCGTTACGACATCATCGTGATGATGGACGGCGACACCGTCTTCGAGCCGGCGACGGTCCGCGAGCTGGTCCAGCCGTTCGCCGATCCCCGCGTCGGCGCCGTCGCCGGCAACGCCAAGGTCGGCAACCGCGACTCCCTCATCGGTGCGTGGCAGCACATCGAGTACGTGATGGGCTTCAACCTCGACCGCAGGATGTACGACCTGCTGCGCTGCATGCCGACGATTCCCGGCGCGGTGGGGGCCTTCCGGCGCTCGGCCCTGGAACGGGTCGGTGGCATGAGCGACGACACGCTCGCCGAGGACACCGACATCACGATGGCCCTGCACCGTGACGGCTGGCGCGTCGTCTACGCGGAGAAGGCGCGGGCCTGGACGGAGGCTCCGGAGTCGGTCCAGCAGCTCTGGTCCCAGCGCTACCGCTGGTCGTACGGCACGATGCAGGCGATCTGGAAGCACCGCGGGGCCCTGATCGAACGGGGCCCGTCGGGCCGCTTCGGCCGGGTGGGACTCCCGCTGGTGTCCCTGTTCATGGTCCTGGCCCCCCTGCTGGCCCCCTTGATCGACGTATTCCTCCTCTACGGGGTCGTCTTCGGTCCGACGCAGAAGACGATCGTGGCGTGGCTGGGCGTCCTCGCCATCCAGGCGGCGTGCGCGGCGTACGCCTTCCGCCTGGACCGGGAACGCATGACCCACCTGATCTCCCTGCCCCTCCAGCAAATCCTCTACAGGCAGTTGATGTACGTGGTCCTGCTCCAGTCCTGGATCACCGCGCTCACCGGAGGCCGGCTGCGCTGGCAGAAGCTGCGGCGCACGGGCGTGGTGGAGGCCCCGGGATCGATCCCGCGGCAGCGGACCGCACACAGCGGGAACGATCGGAGGCCGGTGGGATGACGACGCACGATTACACGGCGGGGGCGACGCCGCCGGTGGCCGGGCATACGGCGGGTGCGACATCGTCGCCGCCGACCGTGCCGGTGTCGCCCTCGGTCTCCCCGGCCGCTCGGCCCCCGGCGCCTCGCCCCCCGGCGCCTCGCCGACCGGGCGGCCGAGACCGCTACTTGGACCTGCTCCGCTCGACAGCCCTGGTCCGCGTGGTGGTGTACCACCTCTTCGGCTGGGCCTGGCTCACGGTCCTCTTCCCCTCCATGGGGGTGATGTTCGCGCTGGCGGGCTCGCTGATGGCGCGCTCCCTGAGCCGGCCGGCGCTGGGCGTGATCAGGGGGCGGATCCGCCGACTGCTCCCGCCCCTCTGGGCGTTCGGCGTGGCCGTCCTGGCGCTGATGTTCGCGGGCGGCTGGAACCCGGTGAAGGACCCGGACCACGGCGGCACCTGGGGCGTGATCGACCTCATCAACTACGTCATCCCGATCGGCGCCCCTCCCTACCCCGGGCAAATCGGCTCCAACTCGGGCCTTCTGGAAGACAGTTGGGCGGCACAGGCGGCGGGCCCACTGTGGTACCTGCGCGCGTACCTGTGGTTCGTGGTGGCGTCTCCTCTCCTGCTCTGGGCGTTCCGCCGCATGCCCTGGGCCACGCTGCTGGCACCGTTGGCCCTCACGGCCGTGGTGGGGACGGGCCTGGTGACGATCCCCGGCGAAACGGGCAACGCCGTCTCGGACTTCGCGGTCTTCGGCGGCTGCTGGGTGCTGGGCTTCGCCCACCACGAGGGCGTGCTGAAGAAGGTCCCCCGCTACCTGGCCATCTCCTGCTCGGCCCTCCTAATGGCCTTCGGCCTGTGGTGGGCGTCGGGCCATCTGGGTCCCGACGGCTGGGACTTGAACGACATCCCGCTGGCCCAGGCGACCTGGTCGTTCGGCTTCGTCGTGATCCTGCTCCAGTACTCCCCGTCCTGGCAGGAGCTACCAGGCCGCCTGGCCCGCTGGGACAAACTGGTGACGCTCTCCAACAACCGAGCCGTCACCATCTACCTCTGGCACAACATGCTCATCATGGCCACGGTCCCGATCATCGACCAGGCGTACAACCTGCCCTTCATGCAGAGCGACAGCGCGTCGGCGGCCCTCGACACGACGTACATGCTCTGGATGTTCCTCCTGGTGTGGCCCCTGATCGGCCTGACGATCCTCGCCTTCGGCTGGATCGAGGACATCGCGGCGAAACGGAGCCCTCGGCTTTGGCCGAACGGGAGGCAGAGGACGAAGGGTTACGGGCGTGCCACGCGAGCCGGTTCACACCGGGGCTGACGGCTTTGCAGCGGCCAACACGGTCACAGTTCCAACGGCTCACATCACCCAATCGAAGGTTCTGACCTCCCCTTGGATTGGCTTCTGTGGCGTTATGCCTGATTCGCCATCACGTTTGACGTAATTCGCTCTGGTGTCGTCACACACGCCACCGATAGCGTGTCCGGGCCCTCCCGAACCCCACGCCCCACAGGAGCTTGCCGTGAACCGCCGTCCCCGTCTGCTTGTTACGGCCGCCGTTGGTGCGACCGCGGCCCTACTCCTCACCGCGTGCGGTGGGGGTGGCAATGGCGGTTCGAAGGGGAACGACAAGATCGCGGGGGCGGATAGCGGGGGTGAGACGTCGGCTTCGCCGAGTGCCTCGGCATCGGCGGGGAGTGCGGGGCGGCCCAAGATCACGTTTCCCGCGGGGGTCAAGAACGTCTTCGAGGATCAGAAGACGGGCAACGCCACGAAGGACGCGGTGCTCGAGGACAACGCTATGAGTGTCAACTCCCTGGACGACGCGATCTTCCAGGGAAGTGCGGACACTAAGGCGCTCGGTTTCTACAACACCGGCAAGGCTCTGAGCGCGGCGATTATCTACGTCCAGGGGTATCTCGACAAGAGCGACACCTGGGTGGGCACGACCCGGTACTTCAACCGCCGGGTGACCCTCTCGGGAGATACCTCGGCGACCGTTATCTACTGCTCTGACGAAAGCAAGTCGTTCCTCAAGAACCGAAAGACCAACAAGGTCAAGAACACGCCGACGTCCGCTGACAGCTATGTGCTCTACAACGCCAAGTTGGTCAAGAACGGCCAGGGCGTCTGGCAGACGACGAACATTGTCTCGAACCGGGGGGCCGAGGAATGCCAGCCGTGAAGCAGACGGCCAAGGTCGCCACAACTGTGTCGCTGATGGCGATGGTGGCGTTGACGCCCGGCGCGGCGTACGCAGGCGGGCGTGGGGACGACGGCAACGTCGGCCAGACAAAGCAGCACGGCAATTCTGATGGCCAGGGGACCCTTTCGGCGACGGCGGGTGCTGTCGTCTTTGATCTCTCGAAGAACGGTTCGGGTGGGTCGGCGGGGCCGGTGACGTCTACGACGACTTGGACGCCGCCGGCGTGTTATTACGCTCCGAAGTACACGCCGGATCAGCTCAAGAAGTATTTGGAGCCGATTTGGGGGGCGGAGTCGACGGGGTATCAGTGGGACGCGGAGCAGCGCGCGAAGTATGTGGATGGGCATCCGTACAAGGACTTCAACAAGGACAAGGCCGGTAAGGGCTATTGGTGGGATTCGTATGTCACCAAGGGCCGTGAGGGTGATCCCGGCGCGCTTGACTGCGACAAGCCGATCTTCTGGGTGGACGAGGGGCAGGCGCCGCCGGCGGACGTCCGGGAGGCGATCACTCCGGAGATGCTGGCGAAGCTCGCGTATGCGGAGATCCGGGTCCCTTCGACGAAGGTGGAGCTGGCGCCCGCGGGGACGACGAAGGTGAATCTTCCGACGTGGGCGTGGTTGGACACGGCGAAGTTCAAGCCGGTGTCGGTCACGGCGTCGGTTCCGTTGCTTGGTGTCTCGGCGACGACTACGGCGGAGCCGGTCTCGTTGAGGATCGAGCCGGGTACGGGTGACGCGGTCACGTATCCCGCCTCCGGCGTCTGTGAGTTCGACAGTGGCCATATCGGTGAGGCCTATGCGAAGGGCAAGTCGGATGAGACCCCGCCCTGTGGTGTGGAGTATCTGCGGTCGTCGGGTGATGGCTCGTTCAAGTTGAGGGCCACGATCACGTGGAAGATCCATTGGACCGGTACTGGCGTGACCGAGGCGCGTGATCTGCCGGAGGGCACCTTCGGGGCCACCCAGGACGTCGTGGTGCAGGAGATTCAGTCCGTCAACCGCTGACACAGCGACGCGCGTGGTGTCCGGTAAGTGCTCCCTCTAAAGGGGGGAGCACTCCGTCGGACGTCACGAAAGATCGCCGATGTCGTTCCTCTCCATGGTGCGGATGAACCGGGAGAGGGGACGGGGCACGTGGCGGACCGGCTGGTCGTGGACGGTGACGAGCTCGCGCATTTCATGAAGATGCTCAGAAGGTCGACCGACTCGCTGAAGGGCCTGCGTAAGGCGTTGGAAGACGCCACGGTCACCGGCCTGGGTACCGATGACCTCGACACCGCCTGCGAGGACTTCCAGGACAACTGGAAGTACGGGACCGACCAGATCGGTGAGCAGACGGAGGACCTGGCGAAGATCATCGGAAAGAGCAGGGACAGCTACCGCGAGGTGGACAAGGCGCTGGAGGAGGCCCTGAAGAAGTCCAGGGCTGCTGCCCCGGGCAAGGGCGGGACTTCGAAGTGACCTACCCGCCGGGCGATTCAGGGGCGGCCCTCGACCCGCAGTCCCGAGCCGACCGTGACAAGCCGCAAGGCCTCAAGTCCGCACCGCGCATCCCGAACTCCGCCTACCCACACCTCGGTTTCAACCCGGTACCGGGCAGCACCGAGACCGTACGCGGCCTGCGCAAGAAGCTCACGGGGTGCGCGAAGGTCCTTGAAGACACGCACGGCCTCGTCACCAGGCTCATGGAGGGCAGCTACTGGAAGGGCGACGCGGCCGTCGCCTTCCGTGAGCAGCTCGACGGCGGTCCGTTGCCGCTGAACCTGAAGAACGCCGCGCACTCCATCCGCAAGGCTGCCAAGCAACTCGACCGCTGGGAAGGCGAACTCGACGACTTCCAACGTCGAGCGACACGACTCGAACAGGACGCCCGGGAAGCGCAGGCCGCCGTGGACCGGGCGAAGGGCCACGCCACCGAGGCGGCCGCCCGCTCCGATCTGGACAAGAACGGCGCCAGGCACGATGACGCGCGGAAGGCCCTGACCAAGGCGAACACGGCGGTGGACGACGCCGAGGACGCACTGGAAAAGATCCGCGGCAAGGCCCGAAAGCTGGCTGACGAGCACGAGCGTCAGGCCCAGCTCCGGGCCGGCAGAATCCGCGACGCCACGAAGAAGCTCGCACCACACGAGCCGGGCTGGTTCGACTCGGCACTCGACTGGCTGGACGAGAACCTGCCGGACATCCTCAGCTTTGTGGCCGGGGTCATCGGGCTGGTAGCGATCATCTTCGCCGGGCCGCTGGGGCTGGCGATGGTGGCGGCGCTGATGCTCACGGCTTCGGCGCTGAGCGCGGGGGCCTTGGCGTACCGGCTGTTCGATGACCCAACGTTGCGTGCCTCGCTGTGGGACGGATTCACCAAGGGTGAGTTCGACACGGATTTCTGGAGCAATCTCGTCACAGTGGGTGGTGATGCGGTCGGCACGCTGCCTGGGATTGGTGCCGCTTGGAAAGGAGGAATGGCAGCGCTACGTAGTGCCCGTGAGGCGGGGGAAGTCCTTACGATCGGCCAGTGGGCAGCCCGCTTCGGAACTTCCACCATGGAGCAAGCGCGTGCCATCTCCAACCTGGACAACTCCCTCCTCACCTTTACGATTCGAGGTGCGCAGGCCGCACGCTCCATCAAGACGGTTGAGGTAACTTCTGCCGCACTCGGCGTCGGAACGGCCGGCTTCGGTCTGGTCAATAGCTTGATGGATGCCGATGACGACGGGATCAAGGATGGCACCGTGGCCGGTATCGACGGTAGCCGGCTCGGCATCGACGGCGGCGCAGTCGTCGACATTGTTCGGCATGTTCTTCCCTGAAACATCAACGCACAGAGAGAGCCTCCGCATGCCCCCCAACGACTACTCGACTGCGTGGGACCATCCAGCCACCCGGCAGGCCTGGATCCAGCACATGGCCATGAGTGTCGTAAGCCTGGTTGGTTGGGTTGTCTGCTGGTTCGGAGCGCTTTTTCTGATCGTTGCGACACCAGGCTGGATCGGGTGGTTGTTCTTCCCTGTCTTGCTATATGCGTTCTTCCGCGCGTTCCTTCATCTCTTCTATATTCCCTGGCCGGCACGCATTCAGCGCATCCTGGGGCAGTATCCCTGGCAGATCCTCCCCGCCGTACCCCGTGGTCTGGGGAAGCATCCGAAAGCTCGAGATGATGAGATGTGGTTCGAGTTCGCCAACCCGGAGAACCCTGAGGAGAGGATTCCGTTGCCTTTCCTCAGTTCAATGCGCACGTACTGGTGGATGAAGCGCATCGGAGGACCCCGCACCAAACCCGAGCTGAAGGCCCAGATCGAACCTCTATGGTTTGCCGGAGACCCTCGTTTCCTCGCTGTCGTCGCTGCCCCCAGCCGTGGTGGCAGCGGTCCCAAGCGGATGCACCTCCTCTACCAGCGTCCCGCCCGAGACCGTCGATTCGTACCAGTCGACTGGAACGCCAGCCCTGCCGCGCTGGAGCGGGCCCGCCGTGCGGGAGCCCGGGTTCCTGACCCGGTGTCCGGCACGCACCCCTCCTGAGTCGCGTGAATCGGACGGGAACTCAATGAACGCCGCACCACGCTTCGTTGTCGACGACTCCGCCAAGGATCCCGACGCAGACATTTGGTTCGCCGAACCGGCGGGCTTTATGGCCGCCCCCCTTGACCTCCTCCTGGCGCCGCCCGACTCCGTATCGGCCGATCACCTGCGCAAGGCCCTCGCTCCGCTCCTCGGCTCGGCGCCGGACGAGACGACTCGCCAGCAGTTCGTCACCCAACTTGCCTCAGCGCAAAAGCTGTTGGTTGCACTATGTGATGTTGGCACGGTCCACTGTTCGATTGGCCTGCATCGCGATGACGTGGATGAGATCGGTACAGGCCAGCCTCTCCTTTCCCTGTTCACCATCTCCTGGTGCGCCACGGCAGTGGCCCCACGCGCCGTCACCGCCGCCCGGGCCGTCACTGCTGCGGAGGGTCACACACACGTCGAATACGTCGAACTGCCCTGCGGTCCCGCCACTCTCAGCGAGACGGTACGCACCCCTTCAGCGGAGAGCGGTCTCCCTCAGCAGCCCCTCCTGCAAATCCATGCCTACCTCCCGCACCCGGACGGCAAGCGCCTGGCGGCTCTCAGACTGAGTTCGATGGCCACCGCTCTTCGTGAGCAATACCGTGGGCTGCTTCATCAGATCGCGGAGATGGTCAGCTTCGACAATCCGCTGGAACTGCCCGTGGACAAGGAAGCCTGACTGTGGCAGCACCGCCGCTGCCCTGGGCATTGCAACCTGCCATCAATCACGCGCCCACCGGCCGAGCAATACGCCGACGCCTCCTCCGGCAGGCCCTGCTCCTGTTCGTGATGTGGCCCGCACTCATCGTGGTCCCGCTTGTGCGTGCGGCTACGGGAGACGACCGCTTCATCCCGATGCTTGGCATAGCCATGTGCACCCTTGTACCGACCCCGCTCCCCCTCAACATCTGGGCTGGAGTCTCAGCCCTTCGCATGCAGCGCACCCTCAGCGCATCCGCGTGGCGACTCGTCGACTGTGAGGTCGCTCCAGCCAGCGCACATGGCTGGCGGCTCAGAGGGCTCGAGGAGCAGCCGAGCGGGCGCGAAGTCCGCGTGCCGGCCATCCTGCGGATCGGTGAAGGGGTGTTGACGGCAGCCGTTCAAGCGGTACGTGAGCGTGCGGCTCACTCAGGTTCGGTGTGCCGGACATCCGCACCGGGGTGGTGTGGCCGCGGCGTCGGGCGGTGCGCATCCCTTCGGGCTCGTTCGGTGCAAGGGGCCCATACCCTCCGGGGAGGCGGCGCGACCATGACGGGGCCCTCAAGGCTCCAGAACGTCTCAAGCGGGGACGCCTCGCGTGCCCGGAAGGTTCGGCAGGCGCGTGGACGAGTACCGACGTCCGGGCCTCGGTATTCGCCGCTTGGCCCCCCAAACTAGACCAGCTGCCGCTTCTGCTCCTGTAACTCCAGTCCCACGCAGGCAACACGGGCCCGTTGAAGAAGTGCGGATTCTGGGCTACCGCCCCTCATCCCAGATCCGGGTCATGGCGAGCAGTAACCTCAGGCGACACCCACGGGGCATGGGTTTCCACCTAGCGGAGTCGGTGGAGGTCCACGAGATTCCAGCCGAGTTGCAGCAGTGGCTCGGTCACTGGCTCATGCCGGCACATGAGACCACAGCAGGTTTCCCGAACGGCTCGGCGATCTTTACCCGCCCTTGGGGACTGCCATACTCACCCCATAATCCCTCTCACTACGGTCGTCAGGTTGGCATGTGCACAGGGTGAGGTACGGGGGCGGGCTCGCATGTCGGACCTGAAGAAGGAAGCCGAGTCGCTGGGCAAGGCGGCTACCGCGTTGCGCAAGGTGTCGCATCACACGACGAAGCCGTTGCACGAGTTCAAGGCGGAGTCGAATGATCTGTCGGCACTCGGCAAGCTGGGGTCTTTGCTGGGCGCGACGGCGGACATACGAGACGGCATGCATATGCTCGCCAAGCTCACGCACGCTCTGGATGAGGAGTGGCAATCGGAGGCGAAGCTGATGGGCGAGGTGTCGGACGCCTTCGACCTGTTGGACATCCTTCTGGCTGTGGCCGCGCGCGGAAAGAGGGGCTGAGCGTCTCGTGGTCGACCTCAATCCGCTGCACTACATCAACAAGTTCAACCACATGTTCGGCGACAGCGTCGCTAGCGGGCTGGAGTTCCTGGGGATCTCCGATCCAGCGGTCGACCCGGACGGGGTGCGCGAGATCGCGAAGAAGTGGCGGCACCTCGCTTCCGGGCTTGACGACGCGGCCGTGGACGCCGAGCGGGCGCTGGCGGACGTGGTGTGGGAGGGCAAGACCGCCAAAGCGTTCCACAAGCGGGCCAAGGAGACCCGTAAGCACGCCACCGACATGGCGCATTCGCTGCGCGAGGGTGCCAAGGCGCTGGACAAGTTCGCTGATCAGGCCCACGAGTTGCTCTCCGAGATCGGCGTGATGCTGGCGGAGATCGCCGAGTACGAGATCGCGGGCCTGGCCCTGTCCGTGCTGACCGCCGGGGCCTCCGAGGTGGCTTCGAACCTGATGGCAGGCGAGCGCGCGCTCAAGGTCGTGGCGCTGGTGGGGCGGATCGAGGAGGAAGGAACCACGCTCGGCAGCGCGGTGCGTGGGGTGCTGTCGGTCATCCGAGGCCTGGAACGTGCGCTGAATGCGCTGAAGGACATCAAGGTGATCGCCTCGCTGTCCAGAATGACTTTGGATGGTGCGAAGTTCAGTGCGTTCGCCACCGCCCTGGAGGACCCCAGTGCGTTCAAGGACCCGAAAAAGTTGGCAGGGATCCTGTCCGAGGGCGCAGTGATGGGTGTCGGGTTCGGCGTGCTTGGCAAGGCGCTCGGAAAGGGCCTGAAGGCCCTCAAACCGAGCGCACTGGCTAAGCTCAGCAAAGCGTTCAAGCTGAACTGTGCCGATTTCGAGCGGTTGTCGCTGCGCCCGGGCTTCAACAAGCTGCCCGCCTCGATCCGCAACGGCGTCAAGAAATTCGTACGGGACCCGATCGACGTGGCCACGGGCGACATGGCGCTATCGCGCATGGATGTTCAGTTGCCGGGCGTGCTACCCCTCGTCCTGGAGCGGACGCACGTCTCGTCGTACCGGTGGGGCGGCTGGTTCGGTCCGTCGTGGGCCTCCACCCTCGACCAGCGCGTCCAGGCCGATGACGACGGATTCGTTTACGCGGCCGCGGACGGTGCCCGGCTGTGCTTCCCCATGCCGGATGTGGAGACCAATGAGCCGGTCCTCCCGGAGACGGCCGGCTCGCGCCTGACGCTGTCCTGGGACGACGAGACCGACGGCGCTGTCCGGGTCACCGACCCGGACAGCGGTCTGCTGCAGGTGTTCCACAGCCCGGTCGCCACAGCCGACGAGACGGCGGTTGACCTGCCGCTGCAGTACATACAGGACCGCAACGGCAACCGGATCACCTTCGTCTACGACGAGGGTGACCTCCCGGGCGCGGCGGTCCACTCGGGCGGCTACCACATCGCGTTCGACAGGCATCCATCCCTCTCGCGCATTACGGGTTTGCGCCTGCTCGACCCCAGTGCGCCGGGAGGCGTGGGCACCACGCTGATCACCTTCGCCTACGACGAGGCGGGACGACTGGCCGAGGAAGCCAACTCCTCTGGCTTGGCTATGCGTTACACCTACGACGCGGACGGCCGCATCACCTCGTGGACCGACCGTAACGGCAGCACATACTGGTACTCCTACGACGAGCTCGGCCGCGTGGTGGCCACCGGGGGCACAGGCGACGCATTGGCCTCTGCCCTCGCCTACGAAGACGCGACGCGCACCACCCGCGTGACGGACTCACTCGGCCACACCCGCATCTACGAGCACAACGAGGCACTGCGCCTCATCCGCGAGACGGACTCGCTCGGCCACACGATCCATCAGGTCTGGGACAATGAAAACCGGTTGACCGCCGTCACCGACCCGCTCGGATACACCACCCGCTACACCTACGACACGAACGGGCGCATCGTCTCGATCACGCGCCCTGACGGTCACGAAGCCACCACCGAGTACCACCACTTGGGTCGGCCTGCGGTGGTGACGATGCCGGGCGGAGCCGTCTGGCGACAGGGGTACGACGAGCGAGGCAACCGCACGTCCATCACAGATCCCGTAGGTGCCGTCACGCGCTTCTCGTACGACAAGGCCGGGCGTCTCGCGTCGTCCACCGACGCTCTCGGATGCAGCACGCGTGTCCGCTGCAATGCTGCCGGACTCGTCCTGGAGGTCACCGATTCACTGGGCGCGATCACGCGCTACGAACGGAACGCTTTTGGCCGTATTGTCTCCGCCACAGACGCGACAGGCGCAACAACCGAATTGGAGTGGACAGTCGAAGGCCGCCTGCTTCGGCGTACGACCCCGGATGGCGCCATCGAATCGTGGGCGTACGACGGCGAAGGCAACTGCCTTAACTACACCGACCCAGTCGGCGCGATCACTTCATTTGAGTACACGCACTTCGACCTCGTTGCTGCGCGCACTGATCCCGATGGCGTGCGCCACGAGTTCACCCACGACACCGAGCTCCGCCTCATTCGGGTCGTCAACCCCATAGGCCTGAGCTGGAGTTACGAGTACGACGTCACGGGCTGCCTCATCTCCGAGATCGATTTCGACGGCCATGCCCGCAACTACACCCACGACGCCGCCGGCCGCCTGGCCAGCCGTACAAACAGCCTTGGCCAGACAGTGCGTTATGAACGCAACTCTCTCGGACAGATGATCCGGAAGGACGCTGAAGGGCAGATCACCACCTTTGACTACGCCCCTTCGGGCCGACTTGTCAGCGCCGCCGGACCGGATGTCACGCTCTCGCTGGAGGTCGACGAGCGCGGCCTGCGCCGGTCGGAGACGGTCAACGGCCGTACGCTCAGCCACGCATACGATGCCCTGGGCCGCCGGACCCACCGCACCACTCCTGGCGGCGCAACCAGTACGTGGAGATACGACGCTGCGGGCCGCTCGACTGAACTCGCCGCTTCAGGGCGCTCGATCAGCTTCGAGCGTGACGAGGTCGGCCGGGAGACCGCCTGCCGCTTTGGCGAGACGGTCACCCTGGCTCACGACTTCGACACCTTGGGCCGTCTCACTGGGCAGAACGTGCTCACCGCAGACGGAGGGGTGGTTCAGCAACGAGAGTTCACGTACCGCTTGGACGGCGCCCTGGCCCAGATCGATGATCAACAGAACGGCACCCGGCGTTTTGACCTCGATGCCGTCGGTCGCGTCACTGCTGTCCACGCCCAGAAGTGGACGGAGACCTACGCCTATGACGACGCGGGCAATCAGACCTTCGTGACCTGGCCCGCCGCCCACCCCGGCCACGAGGCTGCGGGCCAACGCGACTACGTCGGCACCCGTATCGCACGTGCCGGAGGGGTCCGCTACGAGCATGATGGCTCGGGCCGCACCGTGCTGCGCCAGAAGGTCCGGCTCTCCCACAAGTCCGAGACCTGGCGCTATGCCTGGGATGCCGAGGACCGTCTCACCTCGGTCATCACTCCCGATGGCACCCACTGGCGCTACAGATACGACCCGCTGGGCCGTCGCTCAGCGAAGCAGCGCCTTGCCGCCGACGGTGAGACCGTTCTTGAGGAGACCTCCTTCACCTGGGACGGTCACACCCTGTGCGAGGAGACCACCACAGTCGGCAACCAGGCCCGTCGGGTCATCCTCACCTGGGATCACGACGGCCGACGTCCTCTGGCCCAGACGGAACGCATCATCGATACGACCGCTCCGCAAAGCGTCATCGACCAGCGCTTCTTCGCCATCGTCACCGACCTCGTCGGCACCCCCACCGAGCTCGTCGACGAAACGGGCGACATAGCCTGGCGCATCCGCGCGACTCTCTGGGGAACCACGACCTGGAACAGCGACGCGACGGCCTATACGCCGCTGCGCTTCCCAGGTCAGTACTACGATCCCGAAACGGGCCTCCACTACAACTACTTCCGCACCTACGACCCGGAAACGGCTCGCTACCTCACTTCAGATCCCCTTGGGCTGGCGCCCGCCCCCAACCCGGTCACCTACGTGCACAACCCCCACACGTGGATCGACCCCCTTGGTCTCGCCCCCGGGTGCGGTGAACCTGTCGGGCGCACTTTTGAGGAAGCCAAGGCACAGGCCCTGAAAGACGCCGGAATTCCAGAAGGTGCCGAACCTCTTGAAGCTGACAACTATGTCCAAGCCACGACACCGGCATGGCAGGGCTCCAAGCAACTGATGAGGGACAACAAGGCCGTTTACTACACGGAAGAGATCTACGAGCACCCTAATGGAGAAGATCTTATAGTCTTCCAGGATCACTGGTTCGGGCACCAGGAACCAGGCCAGCCCGGTTATCAGGGCCCGCACGTTCATGTGAGACCGATCGAGGACACCCGCAACGGGCAGGTCCCCGGCTGCGAGGAGCACTATTACTATGACCGCTGAGGGTTTCTTCGCGAATCCAGAGGTGCTCCAATCGCTCTACGGGCAGGTCCCGGATCTGACCGGCGTCAGGATTCGGTCGATCAATCTGAACTGGCGCGGGCCCACGGTGACGCTGCGCGTCGATTTGCCGTCGTTTCCCGGTTCGGCTCCGCAGGAGTGGATCGACGCGGGTATGGACACGGTGCAGTGTCAATTCCAGTTCCTGGCAGTGGAGAACATCTCCCTCACTGATTGGGCCCCGCCGGCCGTCGGTGTCATTGAGATGGCTCCGTGGGGCAGGGAGGGGCGTATGCAGGTGAGTGTCAGCGGTAGTGGGGTGGTGCTGGGCTTCGACTGCTACGAGTCAGTGAGCGTGCGTCATGTGAGCGCGTTCAGAATCCAGGCGGACGGATCGGACGGTGGGCGGCATCTTTTCGTGAGCAAGGTCGACGCCCGACGGTACACCTCCCTTCCCGGAACCGAGGAGAAGACGTTCTATGAGCGCTGACTGGCTACAACTCCTCGCATCATCGGGATACTTGGGCGGACTGTACGACGGTGCCCCGCCCTCGCCCGATGTGTGCGATCTCTTCTACGTGCACATCGATGAGCGCGAAAATTCGGTGACTTTGGGGTTCGATACCAGAAGCTTCCCTGTGAATCCACCTGAGGAATGGAAGGCAAAGGATTTCAACGCCTTTGAGTTCCACCTCGTCTTCTCGGGCGTCGAGCGACTCCACGTCACTGGGTGGGGTGCTTCTGAGGCCAAGAAGATCCAGCTGGCCGTCCGTGGTGGAGGGTTCTTCGAGGTGGTATTGGGCCTTGAGGGCTCGGGGATCGCATTTCGGGCGCCCACGGCTCGGCTGGGCAAGGTGCGTGCCTACCTCGCCTCTGACAGTCCCTGAATCCACCGACCGCCCCTGCTTCGGTGCTCCGCTCTCTGGGGTTCCAACGCCTGGCGCGATCGCGCGACGGGCAGGGGACCGTTGTGCCCTGCGCGGCCAGGTCAAGGCACGGTAAACCAGGTCGTCCTGCCGTTCTGCGGGGGCGGGGGCCCGTGAAAAGGTGGGTCGGTTGCGGATGTGAACGGGTGGGTCCGGTGGGGAGTTGGGGGCGGCATGAGCAAGCGGCAGATTCGGAAGATGTTCCAGTTGATGGCCGCGGGGGAGGCGGTTCAGCTCACGAGCCCCATGGCCTCCGTGAAGAAGTTGGCCCGACTCGCCTTCATCGCGCAGCAGTTCGGGTACGAGTACGCCGATGTACGGCAGGGCAGTGGGCGGAACAACGCGCTCACCATGCTCATCGTGCCCGATCCCAGTCCGCAGGCTCAGGCGCGGGCCGCGCAGAACTGGGTGCAGTTTCCGCGGGCCGCGGACGGGGAGTCGCTGCCGCCCGTCGTTCCCGACGCACTTGAGCTGCTCAAGGCCCGTATCAACTTCGACCTCACCGGCAAGAACGCCGAGAAGCGGATGCTGTACGGGGTCCTCGGCGTCACCGTCGGGTGTGTCGTCCTCGCGGTGCGGACGGGTGGGGATTCCGTCGCCTTCGCCGTGGCGGGGGCCGTGTGGGTGGTGCTCTTGGCCGTCTTCGGTATCGGTTTCGTCGTCACGCGCAAGCGCAACGCCAAGTTCGCGGCTCGATTGCAGGCCGCCGGCTTCATGCCGGTGACGGAAGAGGGCGGGCGGGTGCGGTATCTGCCCCCCACTGCTTACGCCGCGCAGGCGCAGGCGCAGGCGCAGGCGCAGGCGCAAGGGCAAGGGCAAGGGCAAGGGCCGGGGGTGGGGGCGTACGCCCCTTACACCCCTTACGCCCCGAACTCCTCCTACGCTCAACAGGTCCCGGCGCCGGGTCCCTACGCCCCCCAGGCCCAGCCCCAGACGCCGGCCCCGGGCCCCTACGCCCCGCAGGCCCCGGCCACCCCCGGCCCCTACGCCCAGCCCGGTCCCGTACCGCAACAGCCCTACGGGCAGCAGCCGCACCCCCACCAGCCGTACCCCCACCAGCAGCCCAACCCCTACGGCGGCCAGCCCCAGCCCCAGCCCCAGCCCCAGGCGCAGCCCCAGCCTCAGACCCCGCCCCAGGCCCCACCGACCTGGCAGCCCCTGCAGCAATAGGCAGCTGTCCCGGCCTCACCGTCGCCCCCGTCGCCGAGTGAGAGCAACGTTCCCTTCCAGTCACCCATAGCCACAGCGCGGAAACGCGTCCTCCCTACCTTCGGGACTCAGCCACTCGTCGTACGAGACCTGAGCACCGGAGAACCGTGGAGGCGTGATGACAGCCCCAGCCCCAACCCCAAGTACAGAGTCCGCACCGAGCAAGGGACGCGGCGGCCGTTGGATCGCGGAGTGGGATCCGGAGGACGAGGGCTTCTGGAAGGAGTCGGGGGAGAAGGTCGCCCGGCGGAATCTGTTCTTCTCCGTGTTGTCCGAGCACATCGGGTTCTCGGTCTGGACCCTGTGGTCCGTGATGGTCCTGTTCATGGGGCCCGAGTACGGGCTCACCCCGGCCGACAAGTTCTTCATCGTCTCGATGGCGACGCTCGTGGGCGCGGTCGTGCGCGTGCCGTACACCTTCGCCGTGGCCCGTTTCGGCGGCCGGAACTGGACGGTCGTCGCCGCGAGCCTGCTGCTGGTCCCGACGATCGCCGCGTTCGTGGTCATGAAGCCGGGGACCTCGTTCGGGACCTTCCTGGTCTGCGCGATGCTCGCCGGTGTCGGCGGCGGCAACTTCGCCTCCTCCATGACCAACATCAACTCCTTCTTCCCCCTCAGGAAGAAGGGGTGGGCGCTCGGGCTCAACGCCGGTGGCGGGAACATCGGGGTGCCCGTCGTGCAGCTCGTCGGGCTCGCGGTCATCGGGGCGAGCGGAGGGCCGCGTGTGCTGCTGGGGATCTATATCCCGCTCATCGTCGTCGCCGCCGTCCTCGGCGCGCTCTACATGGACAACATCTCGTCCGTGAAGAACGACACCGGCGCCGCCAAGGAGGCCGTCCGCGACCCCCACACCTGGATCATGTCCTTCCTCTACATCGGGACGTTCGGGTCGTTCATCGGGTACAGCTTCGCCTTCGGGCTGGTGTTGCAGACGCAGTTCGGGCGTACGCCGCTGCAGGCCGCGTACGTCACCTTCGTCGGGCCGCTGCTCGGCTCGCTGATCCGGCCCGTGGGTGGCTGGCTCGCCGACCGCTACGGCGGGGCGAGGATCACCCTCTGGAACTTCGTCGGGATGGGCCTGGCCACCGCCGTGATCGTCCTCGCGTCCACACAGAAGTCGCTGCCCCTGTTCACCACGGCCTTCATCGTGCTGTTCGTACTGACCGGGCTCGGCAACGGGTCGACGTACAGGATGATCCCCGCCATCTTCCAGGCCAAGGCCGTCGCCCAGGGGCTCAGTGGGGAGGAGGCGGCCGCTTACGGGCGGCGGCTGTCCGGCGCCTCCATGGGGCTCATCGGGGCGGTGGGCGCGCTCGGCGGGCTCGGGATCAACCTCGCCTTCCGCCAGTCGTTCCTGAGCGTGGGCTCCGGCACCGGCGCCTTCGTCTCCTTCCTCGCCTTCTACGCGGCCTGCTTCGCGGTGACCTGGGCCGTATACCTTCGCGGTTCCGCGGCCCGAACCCGTGCGACGGCTGCCGCAGAGGCGAAGCCCCAGCTCAGCTACGCGGAGGTCTGACGTAACACCGTCGACATCACTCCGATCCGGGCCTGTCACGGGGCGTTGACAGGCTCGGACGGTCGTCAGTGCACGACAACTCGATTCGACGAGGGCAGAGCGCCGGGACAGGTCACCAGCAGGCCACTCGCAGAGCGATACCAGCGAACGATGAGCCACCGACGAGAGCTGCGAGAGCAGTACGAGCCACCGACGAGAGCTGCGAGAGCAGTACGAGTCACCGACGCGAGCACTACGTGCGACCGACGCGAGCACCACGAGCGACCGACGCGAGCATTACGAGAGCACCATGAGCGACCGACGAGAGCCGGGACGACAGCCATGTACGACGAACAGCAGCGACCGGGCCGCGACCACGGGCACGGGCCCCTCTCGGGCTTCACCGTGGGCGTGACCGCCGCCCGCCGGGCCGACGAGCTCGCCGCGCTGCTCCAGCGGCGCGGCGCCTCCGTCGTGCACGCGCCCGCCCTGCGCATCGTGCCGCTCGCCGACGACAGCGAACTGCTCGCCGCCACCAAGGAGTTGATCGACCAGGCGCCGGACGTCGTGGTCGCCACGACCGCCATCGGGTTCCGGGGGTGGGTCGAGGCCGCCGACGGATGGGGGCTCGGCGAGGACCTGCTCGCGCGGCTGCGGGGGGTCGAGTTGCTCGCCCGCGGGCCCAAGGTCAAGGGGTCGATACGCGCCGCGGGGCTGACGGAGGAGTGGTCGCCGTCCTCCGAGTCGATGGCCGAGGTGCTCGACCGGCTGCTCGACGAGGGCGTCGAAGGGCGCCGTATCGCCATACAACTGCACGGCGAGCCGCTGCCCGGGTTCGTGGAGTCGCTGCGGGCCGCGGGCGCCGAGGTGGTACCCGTGCCGGTGTACCGGTGGATGCCGCCGGAGGACATCGGGCCCGTCGACCGGCTGCTGGACGCGGCCGTCACCCGCGGCCTGGACGCGCTCACCTTCACCAGCGCGCCGGCCGCCGCCTCCCTGCTGTCCCGGGCGGAGCAGCGGGGCCTGCTCCCGGACCTCCTCGGCGTCCTGCACCACGACGTGCTGCCCGCCTGCGTCGGCCCGGTCACCGCGCTGCCGCTGCAGGCCCGGGGCATCGACACCGTCCAGCCCGAACGCTTTCGGCTCGGCCCCCTCGTACAGCTGCTCTGTCAGGAACTGCCCGGGCGGGCCCGGACGTTGCCCATCGCCGGGCACCGGGTGGAGATCCGCGGCCACGCCGTCCTGGTGGACGGGGCCCTGCGGCCCGTGCCGCCCGCCGGGATGTCGCTGCTGCGGGCCCTGTCCCGGCGGCCGGGCTGGGTGGTGGCCCGGGCCGAGCTGCTGCGCGCCCTGCCGGGCGCCGGACGGGACGAACACGCCGTCGAGACGGCGATGGCCCGACTCCGTACGGCACTTGGCGCCCCCAAACTCATCCAGACCGTGGTCAAACGCGGCTACCGGCTCGCACTCGACCCGGCGGCGGACTCGAAGTACGCGGACATCTGAGGCGGCGGTGGCGTCACGTCCGGGGGCGTGGCGCCAAGTCCGGGCAGGGGGCCAGGTCCGGGACCGTGGGGCCAGCCACTGTCCCCCCACCGATCGTCCAGCCGCTATGCCCGCCCCACCTACCGCCCCACCCTCGCCCCCGCCGCCGGCTCCAAGGACCCCGCTCCCCGAGCGCCGCCCAGCCGTCCGTACAGGACCAGCGCGCGGGCCAGGCAGGCCAGCGCGAGCGTCGAGAGCAGGGCCCGTACGACATTCCAGGCCACCCACGTGTCCTCGAACTTCGCCCGTACGGCGGCGGGGTCGGCGATCTTCGCCGGGTCGCCGGCGTTCGCGAGGTCGTTGTTGAGCGGGATGTTCACGGCGACGGTGAAGAGGAAGGTGAGGGCGTACGCCGCCAGCGCGGCCCACACCCACCAGCGCAGCTCTCCCGCACCGCGCAGCTGCCACGCCGAGATCGCGGTCAGTACCAGTGCCCCCATGAAGCTGAGGAAGAACACCGGGTTCTGGATCACGTCGTTGATGTTCTGCATCACCTCGATGAAGACCCGGTCGTCGCTGCGCGCCAGCGACGGCATGACGTCGCAGGCGAAAATGTAGAAGACCCCGGCGATCAGGCCCATGGCGACCGTGGCCGCACCCAGTACACCTCCGGCGGTCGTACGCCGCCCCGTGCTGTTGTCTGTCATGTTCCTGAGTCAACCGGGACCGGGGCAGGGCTGCCATCGCTCAGACGCGCGTCCCCATAAGCGCGCGTCCACTACACCGGCGAGCCCACGTCCGGCGGACGAGAGCTCCCGCCTCCGGCGGATCACAGGTCCCGCCTCCCGCGGATGAGAGACCCCGCCTCCGGCAGATGATCGGTCCCGCGTCCGGCAGATGAGCGGTACTGAGTCTTCCGGCCGGGCGCGCGTGCATGCACTGTAGGGAGTACGACAGGGAGTGCGACGGCGGGTAACCCCAAGGCGGTGACAGGCACATGGCATCAGGCGTGGCCACGGCCTCGTACGAGCTGCGGTTCGACTCCGGGCGAATCTGCCTGGATCTGACGGCGACCACCCACCCCGAGGAACGGCTCGACTCGGCGGCCCGGCTGCGCGCCTGGATCGCCGCGTCGGGACTCGTCCCCGCGGGCACACCGCTGGCGGCGGTGGACCCGGCGTGGCTGCTCGCCTTCCGCGAACTGCGCTGCCACATCGAACAGTTGGTGCGCGGCGAGCTGGCCCTGCGGCCCGCCGACGCGGCGCTCGCCCGGGTCAACGCGGCCGCGCTGGGCACCCCACCCGTCCCCTGGGCCGTACGTGCGGACGACGGTTCGCTGCACCGCAGGCTGCGCACCCCGCCCGGCTGCGCCGAACTGCTCTCGATCGTCGCCAGGGACGCCCTCGAACTGCTCACCGACCCGACGGCGCGGGCGAGCCTCAGGCAGTGCGAGGGGGACAACTGTCCGATCGTCTATCTCGACACCTCCCGGGGCCGGCGCCGACGATGGTGTTCCAGTGAGGTGTGCGGCAACCGGGAGCGCGTGGCCCGGCACCGGCGCCGGGCGGCCCTCGCCCGCGCGTGATCTACGGTTGCCTGTGGCGATCAACCGCGTACCCGTCTTCGGTTGCCTGTGGCGATCAACCGCGTACCCGGTCTTCGCGTCTTCCCTGGAGGCCAAGCCCGTACGCGATCTTCGACCGCCCACGCGAACCGTCGCGAACAAGCCCCTACGTGATCTCCCGGTCACCCGAAGTGATCAAGAAAGCCCTTCAACTCCCCTTTCACACACCGACCAAGAAATATGTGCGACCCCTTTGAACACACGCCCGCCCCCGCACGTACCCGGTGATGAGCGACCGACTGGGGGAACCCCCGGACACCGGAGGTAGGCGTGCGTAAGGATTCCGCCGTGGCTGATGAACGAAGGCCAAGGGCCCGACATCGCATGTCCCAGCAGTCCTCGTCGACCGAACCCGACGAGGAGCTGATGCGTGCGTTGTACCGGGAACACGCGGGGCCCCTGCTCGCCTATGTGCTGCGGCTGGTCGCCGGAGACCGGCAGCGCGCCGAGGACGTCGTGCAGGAAACGCTCATCCGTGCCTGGAAGAACGCCGGTCAGCTCAATCGTGCGACCGGTTCGGTACGACCCTGGCTGGTGACGGTCGCCCGGCGCATCGTCATCGACGGCCACCGCAGCCGGCAGGCCCGGCCGCAGGAGGTGGACCCGGCACCGCTGGAGGTCATCCCCGCGGAGGACGAGATCGACAAGGCGTTGTGGCTGATGACACTGTCGGACGCGCTGGACGACCTGACCCCTGCTCACAGGGAGGTACTGGTCGAAACGTACTTCAAAGGGCGTACGGTCAATGAAGCGGCCGAGACGCTCGGCATACCCAGCGGCACCGTGCGCTCCCGGGTGTTCTACGCCCTGCGTTCGATGAAGCTGGCGCTGGAGGAGCGGGGGGTGACGGCATGAACGCATACGGGGGATACGGAACGGGCGGTCCAGGAGCCATGCAGGGACCACGGGGACAGCAGAACCCCGGTGACAACATCCACGAGACCGTCGGCGCCTACGCGCTCGGCATTCTCGACGACGCCGAGGCAACCGCTTTCGAAGGTCACCTCGCCACCTGCGAGTGGTGCGCCCAGCAGCTCGACGAGCTCGCCGGGATGGAACCGATGCTCGCCGCGCTCGCGGATCTGCCCGCCGCGCAGGGTACCCCGGCCATCGGCGAGTCGCTGGCCACGCGCCCGAGCCCAGGGCTCGCGGAACGGCTGGTCGACGAGGTCTCGGAGCGGCGCGCCCTCAAGCGCCGGCGCGGGATGTACCTGGTGGCGGCCGCGGCGGCGCTGATCATCGGCGGTCCGCTGACCGTCATGGCGGTCAGTGGCGGTGGCACCAGCAATGAGGCCGCCCCCGGGATGGCGCACCCCACCAGCCCCGCCAAGGCCGCCTTCGAGGTCATGACGGACAAGGTCGAGGCGACGGACCCGAGTACCAAGGTCAACGCCGTCGTCGCGGTCGAGAAGAAGGACTGGGGAACCCACGCGGTCCTCCAGCTCAAGAACGTCAAGGGCCCGCTCAAGTGCTCCCTGATCGCCGTCGGCAAGAACGGCGAGCGCGAGACGGTGACCTCCTGGGCGGTCCCGAAGTGGGGCTACGGCATCCCGAACGCCAAGGCCGAGGAGGCGAAGGCGCCGCTCTACGTGCACGGCGGCGCGGCCTTCTCGCCGAACCAGATCGACCACTTCGAGGTCATGACGTTCGACGGGAAGCGCCTCGTGGAGGTGAACGCGTGAGCGAGCCCGGAGCGCGCGCGTAGCTTAAGGGGCCCCCTTCGCGTACGGTTGACGGCTGCCCAGCACGTCAGAAGGGGGCCCGGTGGCCGCTCAGGCTCAGCAGGAAGCCGCGCTCGACTCGGTCCATGAATCCGTACGGCACGACTCCGTCAAGGACGACTCCGTACGGGACCGGGAGATCAGCGTCGAACAGGAACATCTGGACCGGGTGTACCGGCGTCTCGAGGAGAAGATCCACGAGGCGGAGTTCCTGATGAACGACGCCGCCCAGCGCGGTCAGGTCGGGACCCCGGGGGCGCTCGCGGAGCGCGACGCCCAGGTGTTCCGGGCGGGAATTCACCTCAACCGCCTGAACAACGAGTTCGAGGACTTCCTCTTCGGCCGTATCGATCTGCTCCTGGGGAAGGACGGCAAGAAGGGTCCGGATGGCGCGTACACGGCGGTGGAACCGGCCGAGGGTGCCGTCCGCGAGGACGACAGCGCCGACATCGCGGAGACGCTCCACATCGGCCGGATCGGTGTCCTCGACGCCGACTACGCGCCCCTGGTCATCGACTGGAGGGCGCCCGCCGCGGCCCCCTTCTACCGCTCGACCCCGGTCGACCCGGGCCGGGTGGTCCGCCGCAGGGTCATCCGCTCCAAGGGGCGCAAGGTCCTCGGTGTCGAGGACGACCTGATGCGCCCGGAGCTGAAGGCCTCCCTCGACGGCCGCGAGCTCCCGGTGATCGGCGACGGCGCGCTGATGGCGGCCCTCGGCCAGGCCCGCAGCCACACCATGCGCGACATCGTGGCGTCGATCCAGGCCGAGCAGGACCTGGTGATCCGCGCCCCCGCCGCCTCCGTGACCTATGTCGAGGGCGGCCCGGGCACGGGCAAGACGGCGGTGGCCCTGCACCGGGCCGCGTACCTCCTCTACCAGGACCGCCGTCGCTACGCGGGCGGCATCCTGATCGTCTCCCCGACCCCGCTCCTGGTCGCCTACACCGAGGGCGTCCTGCCGTCCCTCGGCGAGGAGGGTCAGGTCGCCATCCGCGCGATCGGTTCACTCGCCGAGGACACGGGCGGCGCGGAGGCCACCTTGTACGACTCTCCGGCCGTGGCCCGCGCCAAGGGCTCGTACCGGATGCTGAAGGTGCTGCGGAGGGCGGCGCGGGGCGTCCTCGAACCCGCAGCGGGCTCCGCGTCCTCGCGCTCGGGGCGGGACGGTACCGGGCGCCCGCGCTCCGGACGGCCCGATGCCGCCGCGGAGAGCGCGCGGCCGGGCGGCTCCGAGCAGCTCGCCTTCGGTGACGAGGCCGAGCCGCGGGGCCCCGCGACGGTGCCCACCCGCCTCCGCGTCGTCGCCTTCGGGCGGCGCCTCGAACTGGAGGCCGCCGAGCTGGACCGGATCAAGCACAACGCGCTCGGCGGGACCGCGCCGGTCAATCTGTTGCGCCCGCGCGCCCGCAAGCTGCTGCTCGACGCCCTGTGGGCGCAGTCGGGCGCCGGGACGCGGCACACGGATCCGGAGCTCGCCGCCGAGCTGCGGTCGTCGTTCGACGAGGACGTCGCCTCCGAGGACGGCTTCATCGCGTTCCTGGACGCCTGGTGGCCGGAGCTGACCCCCCGAGGCGTGCTGGCCGCCATGGCCGACGAGCGGCGGCTCGGGCGCTGGGCGCGCCGGATCCTCAACCCCGGTGAGGTGCGGAAGGTGGCGCGCTCGCTCAAGCGGGACGGGTTCTCCGTGCACGACGTGGCCATGCTCGACGAGCTGAACGCCATCCTCGGCTCCCCGGCCCGGCCCAGGAAGCGGCGCGAACTCGACCCGCTGGACCAGCTCACCGGTCTGGAGGAGCTGATGCCCACGCGCGAGGAGTCGCAGCGCGAGCGCGCCGAGCGGCTGGCGCAGGAGCGGACCGAGTACGCGCACGTCATCGTCGACGAGGCGCAGGACCTCACGCCCATGCAGTGGCGGATGATCGGCAGACGCGGCCGGCATGCCACCTGGACGGTCGTCGGGGACCCGGCGCAGTCCTCGTGGTCCGACCCGGACGAGGCCGCCGAGGCCCGTGACGAGGCCCTCGGGACCCGCCCGCGGCGCCGTTTCACTCTCACCGTCAACTACCGCAACCCCGCCGAGATCGCCGAACTGGCCGCGAAGGTCCTCGCCCTCGCCATGCCCGGCTCCGAGTCCCCGTCCGCCGTACGGTCCACGGGCGTCCAGCCCCGGTTCGCCGTCGTACGGGAGTCCCTCGCGCAGACTGTGCGCGCCGAGGCCGCCCGCCTGCTCGACCGGGTGGACGGCACCGTGGGCGTCGTCGTCGCCATGAACCGGCGTGAGGAGGCCGCCCGCTGGCTCGCCGGGCTCGGCGACCGGGTGGTGGCGCTCGGCAGCCTGGAGGCGAAGGGCCTGGAGTACGACGCGACGGTTGTCGTCTCGCCCGCGGAGATCGCCGACGAGTCACCGGCCGGCCTGCGGGTCCTGTACGTCGCCCTGACCCGCGCGACCCAGCAGCTGACGATCGTCTCGGCCGACCGCGACGAGCCCGACGCGCAGGGGGTGCCGGATCTCCTGAGGGACTGACCCTCTCCGGACGGACGAGCCGGTCCTGTCGGGCCCGAACGGGCCCGCTCCGGTTGAGGGCCGGAGCGGTCCCGTGGGGGACTGACCGGGTGGCCCTGAAATGAACTTCCGGTACGGGAATGGCCTTACGGGATCCGTTTGTTAGCCTGGGTGTGACACCGGCCCGATCCAAGCCCCCGGGCCCAACCTTCGTCGCTACGAGCGACCACTTGCCGCGAGGCGAGCATGGCGGGTCGGTGTCACTGAACGGAGAAGAGGCCCACGTCACCCTGTGACGTGGGCCTCTTTTTTCACCCCCCCGCATCTCGTATGGTGGAAGGCGTTTTCCGAAACCGCTCGCCGCCCGCGAACAAAACGTTCGCAATTCGGGGCGGCTACCGCGTACTCCGCGGTAGGTGCGACGATCGGACGGCATACCCGCGAGACAGTGCGACCCAGCAGTACACGTGAAAGCAGAGGAAGTCGGCCATGGCAACGGCGCCCAGCGTCTCCTACTCGATTACGGTCCGGCTGGAGGTGCCCGCGAGCGGAACCGCGGTCTCCCAGATCACCACGGCCGTAGAGTCCCACGGAGGCTCGGTGACCGGCCTCGACGTGACCGCCTCCGGCCACGAGAAGCTCCGGATCGACGTCACCATCGCCGCGACCTCCACCGCGCACGCCGACGAGATCGTCCAGCAGCTGCGCGCCATCGAGGGCGTCACCCTCGGCAAGGTCTCCGACCGTACGTTCCTCATGCACCTCGGCGGCAAGATCGAGATGCAGTCCAAGCACCCGATCCGCAACCGTGACGACCTGTCCATGATCTACACCCCGGGTGTGGCTCGCGTGTGCATGGCGATCGCCGAGAACCCCGAGGACGCCCGCCGCCTCACCATCAAGCGCAACTCCGTTGCGGTCGTGACGGACGGCTCGGCCGTGCTGGGCCTCGGCAACATCGGTCCCAAGGCCGCCCTGCCGGTCATGGAGGGCAAGGCGGCCCTCTTCAAGCGCTTCGCCGGCATCGACGCCTGGCCGCTGTGCCTGGACACCCAGGACACCGACGCGATCGTCGAGATCGTGAAGGCCATCGCGCCGGGCTTCGCGGGCATCAACCTGGAGGACATCTCCGCGCCCCGCTGCTTCGAGATCGAGGCCCGGCTGCGCGAGGCCCTCGACATCCCGGTCTTCCACGACGACCAGCACGGCACCGCCATCGTCGTACTCGCCGCGCTGACCAACGCACTGCGCGTGGCGGGCAAGGCGATCGGCGACATCCGCGTCGTCATGTCCGGCGCGGGCGCGGCCGGTACGGCCATCCTCAAGCTGCTCCTCGCCGCCGGCGTCAAGAACGCCGTCGTCGCCGACATCCACGGCGTCGTGCACGCGGACCGCGAGGACCTGGTGGACGCCGCCACCGACTCGCCGCTGCGCTGGATCGCGGACAACACCAACCCCGAGGGCCTCACGGGCACCTTGAAGGAAGCCGTTCGCGGAGCGGATGTCTTCATCGGCGTCTCCGCCCCGAACGTGCTGGACGGCGACGACGTGGCCGCCATGGCCGAAGGCGCCATCGTGTTCGCGCTCGCGAACCCCGACCCCGAGGTCGACCCGGCAATCGCCCGTCAGACGGCGGCAGTTGTCGCCACCGGCCGCTCCGACTTCCCCAACCAGATCAACAACGTCCTGGTCTTCCCGGGCGTCTTCCGTGGCCTCCTGGACGCCCAGTCGCGTACCGTCAACACGGAGATGATGCTGGCCGCCGCGACCGCCCTCGCGGACGTGGTGACCGAGGACGAGCTCAACCCGAACTACATCATCCCGAGCGTCTTCAACGACAAGGTCGCGGGCGCGGTCGCCGGAGCGGTGCGCAACGCCGCGAAGGCGGCGGGGGTGACCGAGGCGGACAACGCGACCGTGTGAGCGCGGGTGCGCCGTGGCTGTGACGGGTGCCACGACCGCCCGGAATCCCGGCGCGTCGTGGAACGCGGAGCCTGGGCCGCCTTTAGGGTGGCGCCCAGGCTCAGCCCTGCCCAGGCCTCTCCGGGCCTTTCCGTGTGACTCCCAAGGGTGTTCGTGTGACTCCCGGGGGTGCCGGATTGGCTTTCCCGCCGCAGGTGGGGGCAGGATGCGTCTTCGGGCGCGAGGGTCTGGCTACGGACCCGGGTCCGGGGACCGCCAAGGCCCCTGGCAGCATCGGCTTCACCGTGCCCAATATGCGGCTCCGCCGCGTGGCACGCCGCAACGGCAAGAAGAACACGGGAGTAACAACATGAACCGCAGTGAGCTGGTGGCCGCGCTGGCCGACCGCGCCGAGGTGACCCGCAAGGACGCCGACGCCGTTCTGGCCGCGTTCGCCGAGACCGTCGGCGAGATCGTCGCCAAGGGCGACGAGAAGGTCACCATCCCCGGCTTCCTGACCTTCGAGCGCACCCACCGTGCCGCTCGCACCGCGCGCAACCCGCAGACCGGCGACCCGATCCAGATCCCGGCCGGCTACAGCGTGAAGGTCTCCGCGGGCAGCAAGCTCAAGGAAGCCGCCAAGGGCAAGTAGGCCCGCCTGTACGTTCCTGTACGCCACGGGACGCGTACGAGGCGCAACAACGCCAATGGGGCGGCCCCTTTCAGGGGGGCCGCCCCATCGTCGTACGTACGCCTGCTGTCAGCCGAGCGCCTTGCCCGGCAGTTCCACCTTCGCGCCGAGCTCCACGAGCTTGTCCATGAAGTTCTCGTAGCCGCGGTTGATGAGGTCGATCCCGTGGACGCGGGAGGTGCCCTGGGCCGCGAGGGCGGCGATGAGGTACGAGAAGCCGCCGCGGAGGTCGGGGATGACCAGATCGGCGCCCTGGAGCTTGGTGGGGCCCGAAACGACGGCCGAGTGCAGGAAGTTGCGCTGGCCGAAGCGGCAGACCGAGCCGCCGAGGCACTCGCGGTAGAGCTGGATGTGCGCGCCCATCTGGTTGAGCGCCGAGGTGAAGCCGAGCCGGGACTCGTACACCGTCTCGTGGATGATGGACAGGCCCGTGGCCTGCGTCAGGGCCACGACCAGCGGCTGCTGCCAGTCGGTCTGGAAGCCCGGGTGGACGTCCGTCTCCAGCGCGATCGACTTGAGCTGGCTGCCCGGGTGCCAGAAGCGGATGCCCTCGTCGTCGATCTCGAAGGCGCCGCCCACCTTGCGGTAGGTGTTCAGGAACGTCATCATCGAGCGCTGCTGGGCGCCGCGGACGTAGATGTTGCCTTCGGTCGCCAGCGCCGCGGAAGCCCAGGAGGCGGCCTCCAGGCGGTCCGGCAGGGCCGCGTGGGTGTAACCGCCGAGCTGGTCCACACCCGTGATGCGGATCGTCCGGTCGGTGTCCATGGCGATGATCGCGCCCATCTTCTGCAGCACGCAGATGAGGTCCTCGATCTCGGGCTCCACGGCGGCGTTGGCGAGTTCGGTCACGCCCTCCGCCAGAACGGCCGTCAGCAGCACCTGCTCGGTGGCGCCGACGGACGGGTACGGCAGCTGGATCTTCGTGCCGCGCAGCCGCTGCGGGGCCTCCAGGTACTGCCCGTCCGCCCGCTTCTCGATCTTCGCGCCGAACTGCCGCAGCACCTCGAAGTGGAAGTCGATGGGGCGGCCACCGATGTCGCAGCCGCCGAGGCCCGGGATGAAGGCGTGGCCCAGACGGTGCAACAGCGGGCCGCAGAAGAGGATCGGGATGCGCGACGAACCCGCGTGGGCGTCGATGTCGGCGACGTTCGCGCTCTCGACGTGCGACGGGTCGAGCACCAGCTCGCCCGGCTCCTCACCCGGACGGACCGTCACACCGTGCAGCTGCAACAGCCCGCGCACGACCCGCACGTCACGGATGTCGGGGACATTGCGCAGCCGGCTCGGCGCGCTGCCCAGCAGGGCGGCGACCATGGCTTTCGGTACGAGATTCTTCGCACCGCGGACACGGATCTCGCCCTCAAGCGGGGTTCCGCCGTGGACAAGCAGGACATCGTCGTTGACGGTCATGTATCTCGCGTTCCGATGAGTTGGGCAGGTGTAAGCGGTCGGCAGGCCGTTGTCGCGGGGAGCCGGAGAGCAAGCGTAATGGCCGCCTACCCCCCTTCAGTAAGCCCAAGTGCCACTCAGCTACGTCATAGCTTGGCCACAACACGAACCGTTCCGAATCGGGCACACGGGGTCACCGGTAACGGCGTGCGCGGGGGTCGCTCCTCTGCGCCCTGAGCTGCATTCACTCGGGTACGGGTATTGGCTCCCCGTGGGCGGGGAAGATGCGGGATCATGTCTGGCATGACCGAGGTGTCCTCGCTCACAGGGCGGCTGCTCGTGGCCACGCCCGCCCTGGCGGACCCGAACTTCGACCGCGCGGTGGTGCTGCTCCTCGACCACGACGAGGAGGGCTCGCTCGGTGTCGTCCTCAACCGGCCGACCCCGGTGGACGTCAGCGACATCCTGGAGGCCTGGGCCGACTTGGCCGGCGAGCCCGGCGTCGTCTTCCAGGGCGGCCCCGTGTCGTTGGACTCGGCGCTGGGCGTGGCGGTCATCCCGGGCGGCGCGTCCGGCGAGCGCGCACCACTCGGCTGGCGGCGCGTGCACGGCGCGATCGGCCTGGTCGACCTGGAGGCCCCGCCGGAACTCCTCGCCTCGGCCCTGGGCTCGCTGAGAATCTTCGCCGGGTACGCCGGCTGGGGCCCAGGCCAGCTGGAGGACGAACTCGTCGAGGGCGCCTGGTACGTCGTCGAGTCCGAACCCGGAGACGTCTCCTCCCCGTCCCCCGAACGGCTCTGGCGCGAGGTCCTGCGCCGCCAGCGCAACGAACTCGCGATGGTGGCGACGTACCCCGACGACCCTTCGCTCAACTGAGGAGGGCGGCGGCCCTTGCGTGCACTCACGGCCGCGACGCATGGACGACCCTTCTCTCCACTGTTGCGCGTGGGCTTCAGTACCCTTGCACTCATGAGCACTCTTGAGCCTGAGACCCAGCCCCAGCGAGGCACGGGGACGGGGACCCTCGTAGAGCCGACGCCGCAGGTGTCGCACGGCGACGGGGACCACGAGCGCTTCGCCCACTACGTCCAGAAGGACAAGATCATGGCGAGCGCCCTCGACGGCACGCCCGTCGTGGCCCTCTGCGGCAAGGTGTGGGTCCCGGGCCGCGACCCGAAGAAGTACCCCGTGTGCCCCATGTGCAAGGAGATCTACGAGTCCATGGGCGCCGGTGGCGACAAGGGCAAGGACGGCAAGGGCGGCGACAAGAAGTAACGCCCCCGGGTCGCCCGGCGCAGTACGCCGCGTAGACCGAGCATGACCGCGGCGCCCCAGGTCAGGGGCGCCGCGGTCATGTCGTACCTGGGGGTGGGGCGTGGAGGTGTTGCTGCGGGCGCGGGAACTGGCGGCGGCGCGGAAGTACCGCGAGAGCCGGGCGCTGGTGGAGCGGGCGGAGCCGGAGAGCGCGGAGGAGCTGAGCCTCGCCGCCTCGGTCCTGATCCAACTCCGCGATCCGGAGGCGGCGTTGCCACTGGCGGAGCGGGCGGTGCGGCTGGCGCCGGACGACTGGCAGGGGTGGGTCGCGGTCGCCGACGCGGACCTGCTGCTGAGGCGCGTGGACGCGGCTGTGGCCGCGGCGCGTGTCGCCGTCCGGCTGGTACCGGACGAGGCGGCGCCGCACCGGGCGCTGGGAGCCGCCCTCAACAAGGTGCTCGGCTGTGGTCGCGAGGCCCGGCAGGAGCTCAGGCGGGCGAAGGAGCTCGGGGGCGGCCGCAAGGCGCTGCTGATGCCGGGGCGGCCGAGCCCATGGGGGTTCGCCGTGCTGGCGGTGTTCGTGGTCTTCAGCGTCCTGACCTTGGTGGGGGACTGGCCGGACGGGCTGAAGAGCGCCTTCCAGATCCTGCGCGCTGTGTCGTTCCTGGGCCTCCTCATCTTCTTGAGAGCCCCTCGGCGGGCCGGCCTCGCCTGGCGGGCGCGGACGGCGGGGATGCGCGCCGCCAACGAGCGGTTGTACGGCGGCGGAGGCCGTGAGGCGAGCATGAAGGCCGCGGAGGCGCTCGCTCCGTGGGGGGCCGCGGTCGGCGGGTGCACCATGCTGCTCGCCGGACTGGGCTCCTCCGGGAATCCCCTTCCCCTGTGGGTCGCGCTGCCCGTCGTGCCGATCGGCGGCTGCCTGCTCCTCGTGGCCGCCCGGCGCTGGGTGCGCTGGTGGTACGGAGAGCGGTTCCTGCGCGAGGTGTTCGCGCCGGACGTCCTGGTGCGCGTGCACCTTGTCGCGTCGGGTGTGCTCCTCGGCGGCATCCTCCTGCTGGCGCTCGGGGACGCGGGGGAGCGGCAGTGGAGGGTGCTGGTCCTCGGCGGGGTCGGGTGGTTCGTGCTCGCGTCGATCGGCACGCCCCTGGCGGCGGCGGTCCGGGACGGCGTCCGGGAGGATCGCGAAAAGGGCGCCGACGTCTGACCGTTGCACGGAGTGCGTCTGCTGCCGTTGCACGGAGTGCGTCCCGTGGTCACAGAGTGGTTGAGACCTCTTGTGGGCATGTTCATGTACTCCATAGCCTCCGGGGTGTTGTGCAGAGCAAAACCGCCATTGCGCATGTTGCAACGCGCACCCCCACCGGAGGATGCTCGATGAAGCTCTCTGCTCCCACGCCCCGCCTGGCCCGAACAGCCGCCGCCCTCGCGGCCCTTGCCGTCGCCACCGCCTGCGCCCCCCAGACCTCCGACAACTCCTCCTCCGGCAAGGACGAGAAGACCGGCACTCTGCGGGTCTGGCTCTTCCAGGAGGTCAACAACGCGCCGAAGCAGAAGGTCGTCGACGCGGCCGTCGGCACCTTCAGAAAGGCCCACAAAGGCACCAAGGTCACCGTCGAGTACATCCCCGTGGAGACCCGCGCCCAGCGGGTCAAGGCCGCCTTCAACGACCCCAAGAGCGCGCCGGACGTCATCGAGTACGGCAACACGGACACCGCCGGTTACGTCAAGGACGGCGGACTCGCCGACGTCACCAAGGAGTTCAGCGGCTGGAGCGAGGCCAAGGACACCGACCCGACGGCCCGGCAGTCGGTGACGGTGGACGGGAAGATCTACGGCGCCCCGTACTTCGTCGGAGTGCGTGCCCTGTACTACCGCACCGACGTCTTCAAGGACCTGGGCCTCGAAGCGCCCAAGACCCAGGCGGAGTTGGCCGAGACGGCCCGGAAGATCCACGCGGCCAGACCCGACCTGTACGGGCTGGCGGTCGGCGGCGCCTACACGTACGGCGCGATGCCCTTCATCTGGTCCAACGGCGGCGAACTCGCCCAGGGCAAGGGTGGTTCGTACGCCGCGAGCATCGACAGCGCGGACGCCCAGAAGGGCATCAAGGCCTACACCTCGCTCTTCGGCGACACCAACTGTCCGGCCGCCAAGTGCGCGGGCATGGGCGGCAACGACACGGTGACCGCCTTCGCCTCGGGCAAGGCGGGCATGGCCATCGGCGGCGACTTCAGCCACGCGGCGATCGAGGCAGGCAAGGTCAAGGGCAAGTACGCCGTCGTGCCGCTGCCCGGTGTGCGGCCGGGCTCGGTGGCGCCGGCGTTCGCGGGCGGCAACAACATCGGCGTACTGAAGAGCACCTCGCACCGCACGCTCGCCGTCGACCTGATGAAGCAGCTGGCGTCGAAGAAGACCCAGGGCGAACTCTTCGACGCCATGGGCTTCCTGCCGACGTACACCGATGTGCGGGAGCAGGCCGCCGCCAAGGAGCCGTTCGTCGCGCCCTTCGTCAAGACGCTCGCCGCGGGCGCCAAGTTCGTCCCGGCCTCGCCCGCGTGGGCCCAGATCGACGCCTCGCTCGTCCTGCCGACGATGTTCCAGGAGATCGTCAGCGGCAAGAAGGACGTGGCGGCGGCCTCCAAGGACGCGGCGAAGAAGATGAACGACGCGTTCAGCTCCGCGGGTTGAGCGGATGGAGAACCGCCCCGTCCCCGCGGACATCCCGGGCCGCGACCTCGACGCGGACTCTGACGCCGGCCCGGACACCGGTGTGGGTTCTGACGCCGGCCCGGACACCGGTGTGGGTTCTGGTGCCGGCCCGGACCCGGATACCGGTGTGGGTTCTGCTGCCGGCCGGGACCCGGATACCGGTGTGGGCTCTGGCGCCGGCCGGGACCCGGACACCGGCGTCGTCGGCTCCGGCCGCCGGGGCGCGACGGATTCGGTGGTGCGCGGCCGGGCGCCGGTGGACCGGCTGCCGTCGGCAGGCGGCGGTGCCGCGCCGACACGGAAGCCGACACGGATGCCGGCACGGATGCCGGCGCCCGTCGACCCGCGGCGGTCGCCCGGACGTCGTGCCGGCGGGGTTCTCCGCGTCACCTCCCCAGGCGGGCGCGCCGGTTGGACTCCCTGGCTCTACCTCGCCCCCGCCCTCGTCGTCCTCGGTGGCCTGCTCGTCTATCCCATCTACCAGCTCGGCCTGATCTCGGTCCTGCAGTACACCCAGGCCCAGGTGAGCGGCGGCGAGCCGACCACCTTCGAGGGCTTCGGGAACTACGCGACGCTCTTCGGCGACGACCAGTTCTGGCAGGTGCTGCTCGCCACCCTGGTGTTCGCGGCGGCCTGTGTGGTCTCCACGCTGGCCGTCGGCTGTGCGCTCGCCGTGCTGCTGACGCGCGTACGGGCCGTGCCCCGGCTGGCGTTGATGCTCGCCGCGCTGGGGGCGTGGGCGACCCCGGCGGTCACCGGCTCGACGGTCTGGCTGCTTCTCTTCGACCCCGACTTCGGCCCGGTCAATCGGGTCCTCGGGCTCGGTGACCACTCGTGGACGTACGGACGCTTCAGCGCCTTCGCGCTCGTCCTGCTCGAAGTGGTCTGGTGCTCCTTCCCGTTCGTGATGGTGACGGTGTACGCGGGGATCCGCGCCGTGCCCGCCGAGGTGCTGGAGGCGGCCGCTCTGGACGGCGCCTCGCAGTGGCGGATCTGGCGCTCGGTGCTCGCGCCGATGCTCCGGCCGATCCTGGTGGTCGTCACCATCCAGTCGGTCATCTGGGACTTCAAGGTCTTCACGCAGATCTACGTGATGACGAACGGCGGCGGCATCGCCGGACAGAACCTGGTGCTGAACGTGTACGCCTACCAGAAGGCGTTCGCCGCCTCGCAGTACAGCCTCGGCTCGGCGATCGGCGTGGTGATGCTGGTGATCCTGCTCGCCGTCACGCTGGTGTATCTGCGGCTGCTGCGCCGACAGGGGGAGGAACTGTGAACTTCCCGGGGGCGAACTTCCTGAGGGTGAATTTCTTGCGGGCGAACTTCCCGAGGACGAACTTCCTGAAGGGTGTCGTACGGCGCCCGTGGCGGCTCGCGGCCGAGACGTCCGCTCTGCTGATCGCGGCCGTCGTCGCCCTCCCCCTCTACTGGATGGTGCTCAGCGCCTTCAAACCGGCCGGAGAGATCGAGTCGACCGAGCCCCGGCCCTGGACGCTCGCCCCGTCCCTGGATTCCTTCCGGCGGGTCTTCGGGCAGCAGGAATTCGGCCGGTACTTTCTCAACAGCCTCGTGGTGGCGTGCTCCGTGGTCGTCGTCTCGGCGCTGATCGCGTTTCTCGCGGCCACCGCGGTGACACGATTCCGCTTCCGTTTCCGGACCACCCTGTTGATCATGTTCCTGGTCGCGCAGATGGTGCCCGTGGAGGCCCTGACGATCCCGCTCTTCTTCCTCATGCGGGACGTCGGTCAGCTGAACACGCTGGGCTCGCTGATCCTGCCGCACATCGCCTTCTCGCTGCCCTTCGCGATCTGGATGCTGCGGGGTTTCGTAAAGGCCGTTCCGGACGCGCTGGAGGAGGCCGCGTACATCGACGGAGCGAGCCGCGCGCGATTCCTCTGGCAGATCCTTTTCCCCCTCGTCTTCCCGGGGCTGGTGGCCACCAGCGTGTTTTCCTTCATCTCGGCCTGGAACGACTTCCTGTTCGCCAAGTCCTTCATCATCAGCGACACCTCGCAGTCCACCCTGCCGATGGCCCTCCTCGTGTTCTACAAGCCGGACGATCCGGACTGGGGCGGCGTGATGGCCGCTTCCACGGTGATGACGATTCCGGTGCTGATCTTCTTCGTACTCGTACAGCGACGACTGGTCTCCGGTCTCGGCGGAGCGGTAAAGGACTGACGTGAGTGATGTAATCCCGAAGCCGCGCCATGTGGCGGACTCCGGTGCCCACTTCTATGAGCTGGGGCCCGGCACCAGACTGGCCGCGGGCGACGGCACGGCGCGGACGGAACGCTGGTTGCGCGGCACGCTGGGCGCGGCCACCGGCCTCCCGCTGCCGCCGGGCGACGGGGGCGACGACGACGTCATCCGCCTGTCGATCCACCCGATGGTCACCGGGGACCTGGGCGAAGAGGGCTATCGCCTGGCTGTCATGCCGAAGGGTGTGCACCTCGTCGGCGGTGGCGCCGCGGGGCTCTTCTGGGGCGCGCAGACGCTGCGGCAACTGCTCGGCCCGGACGCGTACCGGCGTGCTCCGATCGGGGGCGGGGAGTGGCGACTCCCCGTGACCCACATCCAGGACTCGCCCCGATTCCGCTGGCGCGGCCTGATGCTCGACGTCTCCCGGCACTTCACGCCCAAGGACGGAGTGCTCCGCCATCTCGACCTCCTCGCCGCCCACAAACTCAACGTCTTCCACTTCCACCTCACCGACGACCAGGGATGGCGTGTCCAGATCAACCGCTACCCGAGGCTGACGGAGGTCGGGTCCTGGCGGGCGCGCACGAAATTCGGCCATCGCGCCTCGCCGCTGTGGGAGGAGAAGCCGCACGGGGGCTTCTACACGCAGGACGACATCCGCGAGATCGTCGCGTACGCGGCCGACCGGCATATCGCCGTCGTCCCGGAAATCGACATCCCGGGCCACTCGCAGGCCGCCATCGCCGCGTATCCGGAACTGGGCAACACCGATGTCATCGACACGACCTCCCTGACCGTCTGGGACACCTGGGGCGTCTCCAAAAACGTACTCGCCCCCACTGACAGCACCCTGCGCTTCTACGAGGGGGTGTTCGAGGAACTCCTGGAGCTCTTCCCGGCGGACGCGGCGCCCTTCTCGGAGTTCGTGCACATCGGCGGCGACGAGTGCGCCAAGGATCAGTGGAAACGGTCACCGGCCGCGCAGGCGCGCATCAAGGAACTCGGGCTCGCGGACGAGGACGAGTTGCAGTCCTGGTTCGTCCGGCACTTCGACAACTGGCTCTCCGCGCGCGGGCGTCGGCTGATCGGCTGGGACGAGATCCTGGAGGGCGGGCTCGCGGACGGCGCGGCGGTGTCCTCGTGGCGCGGCTACGAGGGCGGCGTCACCGCGGCCCGCGCGGGCCACGACGTCGTCATGTGCCCCGAGCAGCAGGTGTACTTGGACCACCGCCAGGACGCCGGCGAGAGCGAGCCGGTGCCCATCGGCTACGTCCGCACCCTGGAGGACGTCTACCGCTTCGAGCCCGTTCCGCCGCAGCTCACCGAGGCCGAGGCGCGGCATGTGCTGGGCACTCAGGCCAATGTGTGGACCGAGGTGATGGAGGACCGGGCGCGCGTGGACTACCAGACGTACCCGCGGCTCGCGGCCTTCGCGGAGGTGGCCTGGAGCGCCCTGCCCGCCCCCGCCGAACGGGACTTCGCGGACTTCGAACGGCGGATGGCCGCCCACTACGGGCGACTCGACGCCCTCGGGGTGGCCTATCGCCCGCCCGCGGGACCGCTGCCGTGGCAGAGGCGACCGGGTGTGCTCGGACGCCCTATCGAGGGGGCGCCCCCAAACGTGTGAGCTGACTCCCAAGCCGCGTGTCCCGGGGTGTTCACCCTGGGACCGTGGCCCCACAAGGGAAAAGGCGCCCAAGCGTCACTGAAGAGTGGCAATACGCGCTCACCGGCGATGCCGTACGAAAACGGACCATCTCCCTGGTGAGGGGGCGAATGCCTCCTAGCGGACCCCCGCGTCGAGGGTCGGGGAAGATGTGCCAGAGTTGCCACGTCCGCCCTGTCAGCACGTACCGTACGGCAGCACAGGTGGGACCAGGTGGGGCAGCGGGAAGGGGCAGCCGGTTTGACCACGCACGCACCGCAGGCGGCGCAGGCCGTGACGCTGCCCGCCTCGCTGGACGAGGCGGTGGCGGCTCTGGCCGCCATGCCCGCCGCCGTCCCCGTGGCCGGCGGCACGGACCTCATGGCCGCCGTCAACTCCGGACAGCTTCGGCCCGCCGCGCTCGTCGGCCTCGGCCGGATCAGCGAGATCCGCGGCTGGCAGTACCAGGACGGCCACGCGCTGCTCGGCGCGGGCCTCACCCACGCCCGTATGGGCCGCCCCGACTTCGCCGCCCTCATCCCGGCCCTGGCCGCCGCCGCGCGCGCGGCCGGACCGCCGCAGATCCGCAACGCGGGCACCCTGGGCGGCAACGTCGCCTCGGCCGCCCCGACGGGGGACGCGCTGCCCGTACTGGCGGCCCTTGAAGCCACGTTGATCATCGCGGGGCCGGGCGGAGCCCGCCGTGAGATCCCCGTGTCGCACCTGCTCGCGGGCGTGGAGATGCTCCGCGGCGGCGAACTCATCGGCTACGTGCGCGTGCCGCTGCTGCACGCCCCGCAGGTCTTCCTGAAAGCGACCGGGCGCACCGGCCCCGGGCGCGCGGTCGCCTCCGTGGCCCTGGTCCTCGACCCCGCGCGGCGCGGAGTGCGGTGCGCCGTCGGCGCCATAGCGCCGATGCCGCTGCGGCCGCTGGACGCCGAGGCGTGGGTCGCCCAGCTGATCGACTGGGACGGGGAGCGGACGCTCGTGCCCGAGGCGCTGAACGCCTTCGGGGAGTACGTCGCCGCGGCCTGCATCCCCGACCCCGTCCCCGCCGCGGACGGCTCCGTGCAACCGCTGCCGCCCGCCGTACTGCACCTGCGGCGCACCGTCGCCGCGCTGGCCCGACGAGCACTGGGGAGGGCGCTGTCGTGACCGACGACCAGCACGGAGAGGGCGCCCCGCGGAGCGGCGGCCGATGGGACCCCCTGCCCCAGGGCGACTACGACGACAGCGCGACCGCCTTCGTCCAGCTCCCCGAAGGGGGCATCGACGCCCTCCTCGCCGACCGGGACAGCCCGCTCGCCGCCCCCGGGCACGGCTACGTGCCCCCGCAGATCACGGTCGCGCCCACGACGCCCGCCGCGACGGACCCGGCGGCCACCGGGACCTGGGGGGTGCCCGCCGAGGCCGTCCAGTGGCCGGATCCGAACGGTGCCGCGCCCCAGGGCGGCGATGCTCAGGGAGCCCCGGGCGACAGGTTCGGGTACCACCCGGGAGCCACGGGGCAGTGGGACTTCAACCAGGCTGCCGCCCAAGGCGCCGCCGAGGATGGGCATTCCGGTCACTCGGCGCCTTCCGGTCACACGTCGCCCTCCGGGCAGTCGGCGCGTTCCGGGCATGACGTGCCCGGGCACGACGTGACCGGGCAGTGGTCGATTCCGGTGGCCGGTGGTGATCTTCCGGACGAATCGGGCGAGTTCACCACGTCGGCGCTCGTCGAGCAGTGGGGCGGGACGCCCCCCGCCACGCTCCCCGGCGGCGCGGCCGCCCCCTGGGCGACGGAGACCATCGGACAGGCCTGGTCCGCCGAGCCCGGGAAAACGGCCACTGAGCCCCTCCCGGAGCCGTCGGCGCACTCGCACACGGAATCGCCCGCGCAGACCGCCCAGCGGGCCGCCGAGCCCGCTCACGAGCCTTCCGGGCCGGTCGTCGAGCCCGCCCCCGGGGCCGCTGAGGCTCCGGAGGCGCACGAACCGGACCCGGCGCCCGGGAACCGGGAGACCTCCGAGGCTCCCGAGGGCCGTCCGGAGTCCACCGACGGGGACGACGCCGAAGAGCCGCGGGACGCGGACACTCCCGCCCCGCCCCCGCGCGACGAACACCCCCTCGCCTCCTACGTCCTGCGCGTCAACGGCGCCGACCGCCCCGTGACCGACGCCTGGATCGGCGAATCGCTGCTCTACGTCCTGCGCGAGCGGCTCGGTCTCGCGGGCGCCAAGGACGGCTGCTCGCAGGGCGAGTGCGGCGCCTGCAACGTGCAGGTGGACGGCCGGCTCGTGGCCTCCTGCCTGGTACCCGGCGTCACCGCCGCCGGCAGCGAGGTGCGCACCGTCGAGGGCCTGGCCGCCGACGGGCAGCCCTCCGACGTGCAGCGCGCGCTGGCCAAGTGCGGTGCCGTGCAGTGCGGTTTCTGCGTACCGGGCATGGCGATGACCGTGCACGACCTGCTGGAGGGCAACCCCGCGCCGACCGAGCTGGAGGCCCGCCAGGCGCTGTGCGGCAACCTGTGCCGCTGCTCCGGCTACCGCGGGGTCCTGGACGCCGTACGCGAGGTCGTCGCCGAGCGCGAGGCGCACTCCGCTGCCGCCGCCGAGGCCGCGCCCGGCGCGGACGAGGCGCGCATCCCGCACCAGGCCGGCCCCGGCGCGGGCGGCGTCCACGCGTCGGCGTACGAGGCATCGAACGGTTCGGCCGGTCCGGCCGGATCCGCCGCGCCGCAGGCCCCGTACGAGGACACTTCTCCGTACGACTCCCCGTACGACCCCCAAGCGCCGCATGAGCAGCCGTACGGCCAGGACGGAGGCCAGGCGTGACCAACGAAGCCGCGACCGCGACACCGACGGCATCCGAGACCGGCCCCGAACCCCTCCCGCACGGGCTGGGCGTCTCGCTGCCCGCCACGGACGCCCGTGCCAAGACGGAGGGCACCTTCCCGTACGCGGCCGACCTGTGGGCCGAGGGCCTGCTGTGGGCCGCCGTGCTCAGGTCGCCGCACCCGCACGCGCGCATCGTGTCCATCGACACCAGCCACGCGCGCGAGATGCCCGGCGTGCACGCCGTGGTCACGCACGAGGACGTGCCCGGCAGCGCGCTGCACGGCCGCGGCAGGGCGGACCGCCCGGTCTTCGCCTCCGAGGTCGTACGCCACCACGGCGAGCCCATCGCGGCCGTCGCCGCCGACCACCCGGACACCGCGCGGATGGCCGCGGCCGCCGTCATCGTCGAGTACGAAGTCCTCGACGCGGTGACCGACCCCGAGCAGGCCTTCGAGGCCGAGCCCCTGCACCCCGACGGCAACCTGATCCGGCACATCCCGCTGCGCCACGGCGACCCGGAAGCGGCCGGCGAGATCGTCGTGGAGGGCCAGTACCGCATCGGCCGCCAGGACCCGGCCCCCATCGGCGCCGAGGCCGGTCTCGCGGTGCCCCGCCCCGACGGCGGAGTCGAGCTCTACGTGGCCTCCACCGACCCGCACACCGACCGCGACGCGGCCGCCGCCTGCTACGGCCTGGAACCCGAGCGCGTGAAGGTCGTCGTCACCGGCGTCCCCGGCGCCACCGCCGACCGCGAGGACCAGGGCTTCCAACTCCCGCTCGGCCTGCTGGCCCTGAAGACCGGCTGCCCGGTGAAGCTCACCGCGACGCGCGAGGAGTCCTTCCTGGGCCACGCCCACCGACACCCCACCCTGCTCCGCTACCGGCATCACGCGGACGCCGAGGGCAGGTTGGTGAAGGTCGAGGCACAGATCCTGCTGGACGCGGGCGCCTACGCCGACACCTCCGCGGAATCCCTGGCCGCCGCCGTCTCCTTCGCCTGCGGCCCGTACGTCGTCCCCAACGCGTTCATCGAGGGCTGGGCGGTGCGGACGAACAACCCGCCCTCGGGCCACGTACGCGGCGAGGGCGCGATGCAGGTGTGCGCCGCCTACGAAGCCCAGATGGACAAGCTCGCGAAGAGGCTCGGCATCGACCCGGCGGAACTGCGCCTGCGCAACGCGATGGCGACGGGGGACGTGCTCCCCACCGGCCAGACGGTGACCTGCCCCGCCCCGGTCGCCGAACTGCTCCAGGCCGTACGGGACTTCCCGCTCCCCACCCTCCCCAAGGACACACCCGAGGAGGACTGGCTGCTCCCGGGCGGTCCCGAGGGCGCGGGCGAACCCGGTGCCGTCCGCCGTGGTGTCGGCTACGGCGTCGGCATGGTGCACATGCTCGGTGCCGAGGGCGCGGACGAGGTGTCCACCGCCACGGTGAAGGTCCACGACGGTGTCGCCACGGTGCTCTGCGCGGCCGTCGAGACCGGCCAGGGCTTCACCACGCTGGCCCGCCAGATCGTCCAGGAGACGCTCGGCATCGACGAGGTGCACGTGGCGCCGGTCGACACCGACCAGCCCCCGGCGGGCGGGAGTTGCCGGGGCCGCCACACGTGGGTGTCGGGCGGAGCCGTGGAGCGCGCCGCGAAAATGGTCCGCACACAACTGCTCCAGCCGCTGGCGCACAAGTTCGGCATGTCCACGGAACTGCTGCAGATCACGGACGGCAAGATCACGTCGTACGACGGCGTGCTCTCCACGACCGTGACCGAGGCGATGGACGGCAAGGAGCTGTGGGCGACCGCGCAGTGCCGCCCGCACCCGACGGAACCGCTGGACGCCGCGGGCCAGGGCGACGCCTTCGTGGGCCTGGCCTTCTGCGCGATCCGCGCGGTGGTGGACGTCGACATCGAACTGGGGTCGGTGCGGGTCGTGGAACTCGCGCTCGCCCAGGACGTGGGCCGGATCCTCAACCCGGCGCAGCTGACGGCCCGTATCGAGGCCGGCGTCACCCAGGGCGTCGGCGCCGCTCTCACGGAGAACCTGCGCACGGCCCGTGGTCTGGTCCGCCACCCCGACCTCACCGGCTACGCCCTCCCCACCTCCCTGGACGCCCCCGACATCCGCATCGTCAAACTGGTCGAGGAGCGCGACGTCGTCGCCCCCTTCGGCGCGAAGGCGGTCAGCGCGGTGCCGGTCGTGACGTCCCCGGCGGCGATCGCGTCCGCCGTACGCGCGGCGACGGGCCGCCCCGTCAACCGCCTCCCGATCCGCCCCCAGGCAGCAGTGGTGACGAGCTCATGACCCCACCGGACGACCTCCCGACCCAGACGCCCGACCAGCCCCGCTACGAACCCCCGCCCAGCGCCGGAAAGCTCCTTCTCTGGGTCCTGCTGTTCGTCCTGGCGGCCTTGGTGGTCGTCGTGGGCGGCGTGTACTTGAGCTGAGGGGCAGCTGTCCCCAGCCCGTCCGGCGTGTGAGAGCGAGGCCGTTCAGGCCGAGGCGGGGGTCCGGGGGAGGGCTGCGCCCACCAGGGACGGGACGGGTAGGGGCGGCGGGGGCGAAGACACGGGTTCGGCCGAGACGCCGCCGAGACGCCGCCGAGACGCGCCGCCGAGAAGCCGCCCACGGCCTGAGAGCCATCCGTGCGCCGCGTATGTCCCTGCTGTGGGAGGCCTGTTTCTGCGTGTTTCCGGCGTTGTCAGTGGGGCGGCGTATGGTTCTGCGTCAATGGGGAACTGCCGCGGGACGCCGCGGTGTTCCGCCCGGGGGAAGCACGATGCGTTCATCAGCGCGGGGGAGCCATGAGCACGACTGACACCGATGTCGGCGGCGCGTTCACACTGTCCGACGACGAGCTGGATCCGTACATCACGCACGCGGGAACGCGGCAATGGCTGACGGGCCCCGGACTGCCGTCCGGCGGCGCGCTGCTGGGGTTCGGCGCACTGCGGGAGCACGGCCTGCGACGGCTCGCGGACCTGGCCGGCGACGCGGAGCGGCTCGCCGAGGAGCTGCGGGACCAACTCGTCATAGGCGCGCTCCGGAGCCTCGACAGGGACCTGGAGTCGATCGTGCTGGACGGCACGACGGGGGAGGTCTCCACGACGTACGTCCACCGGAACCCCGCCCTGATGGACCTGTCCCCCCTGGCCCCCTCCCTGGAGGCGCTGCTGCGCTTCGCGGCGGCCACGGAGGAACTGACGACGTCCCGGGGCCGGTTCGGCACGTCGGGTCAGTTCGGACCGAAGGCGGTCACGGAGGCGTCGGACCGCCTGTCCACCGTCTTCGGGGCGGGCGCGGGCGCGGATGTGCCGCCGTACTGGCGGATGGCCGCGCTGATCCGCCCGCTGGCCCGGATCGCGGGTCCCGGTGACGGTCTCGTCCTGGACCTGTCGAAGCGGCTGCTGGACGAGGAGTTCGGCGCGGGCGGGATCATGCGCTTCGAGGACGTCGACTTCCCCTCCGCGCTCGTGCACGAGCCGACGCGCCGCTTCCTGCGGGAGACGGGCCTGCCCGAGGACGGCCTCCTCTTCCAGCTGGACACGGAGGTGCCGCTGCCGGCGCTCAGCGAGTACTACGCGGACGAGCGCCCCGGCGACTTCACCGCCGACGAACTCCCCGCCGCCGCGCACCGCCTGATACGCCTCGGCCACCTCCTGGAGGACACGAGCCTCGTCGTGGACGGCACCACCGGCGCGGTCCTCGCCTGGAGCGAGCCGGACCTCACTCTCCGCCCTCTCAACGCCGACATCTCCACGCTCGCCTTCACCCTCTGGCTCCTCCACCGCGAGAAGACGCTCGACGCGACCCACGGCCTGAGCGACGCCTACGGACAACTCGCCGCCACCATGACCCAAACCCTCGCCGTGATCGACCCCGTCGCCTGCGACCCGACCCCGCTGCTCGACGGCGACGACGGCTGGCGCTACTGGCCGGAGATATTCGAGGACGAGGCCGGCGGAACGCTGTACGCCTGGGCCCCGGCCCGCACTTGAGGCGGTACGGCAATGGAACAGCGGATCGGCGCGGACGCAGCGAGCATGTGCCCGGCCGCTGCCACATTGCGTGACGCCGGTGACGGCGTGAGACTGTTCTGTGGGTGCCTTTTTCAGGGGAGCGCGAGGCAGGAAGGCGCTCGTCGGACCGAACGGCAGTACCGAAACGGCGACGGAAAACACGTGCAGTAAACCGTGAGGGGCCACCGGCTGCCCGCTGGGCCCGGGGTTTTGAATCTCAACCCCTACAGCACGCCGAATGCTCCACGTCCCCATGAGCGCACGGCCTCCGCCACCTTCGGCGTCCTTGGGACGGAGCGAAGCCATGCACTCTTTCGAAGCCATGCACTCTTTGAGGCAACGGCTCGGAGCCTGTTCCCTCGCGGTGGGCATCCTCGCCGTGCTGGCCGTTCCGTCGGCCAATGCGGCGGTCCCGGCGGTCCCGGCGGTCCCGGCGGGAACGGGCGGGGCGAGTGTCCCCAAGGTCTCCTGCGGGTGGCCGGCCGTGGTCAGTCCCAGCAGGTTGAATTTCGCGTTCCCCGAGACGAACGCCACCTACTGGGTCATGCCGTACCAGTTGGCCAAGGGGGACCAGCTGGTCGCGGAGGGAACATATCCATCGGCCCGGTTCACTTCGCTGACGACGTACGACACCAAGGGGTCGCCGATCGACTCGCTCGCCGACAACGCGATCGCTCCGAGCGCCGGCAGCAAGAACCCCTTCAGTCAGGCGAACGCCGGCACCGACCCCGCGCAGCACCGGTATCGCGTCATCGCGCGGAGTGGCGTCAAAGCGGGCTCCGGTCACAACACCCTGGCCGCCACCGCCAACAGCGCCGCCTCCGGATCCGGGTTCATCGCGCTGAGGATCTATGTGCCGGACCAGTCGTCCGATCCCACCGGCGGCGTTCCCCTTCCCACTCTCGCGATCCAGCACCAGGGCGGCAGCACCAGCAACATCGCGACCTGTCCCGCAGCCGGTTCTTCGCAGGGCCCTGCCGGACCACTGGCCGATTTCCTACGGCAGCTGGTGAAGAGCAACGCACCTCCGGGAGGATTCGAAGGATGCGGGAAGTCCACTCCGAGCGCTCCGGGTTTCGCCGTGCCCAATAAGGTCGGGGGGCTGTTCCCCAACCCGTACAACAAATACCTGTGCACCCCGATCGAGTACAAATCCGGCCGTATTGCCGTTATCCGGGGTAAGGCGCCGACGTTCCCCAATACCAGCCTCGATCAGTCGGTGCTCACCAAGACGCAACTCAGGTACTGGTCGCTGTGTCAGAACCAGTGGCAGCTTCCCTACCCGTCGAGCTCCTGCGCCGCTGACTTCCAGACGGCCCTGAAGGACGGGAAGTACACCTATGTGGTCTCCACGCCCCAGGACCGCCCCGCGCAGGCGACCACGTCCCACCAGATCACCTGGATCTCCTGGGGACCCACCAACGTCAACGGCATCCTGCTTCTGCGGAACATGCTCCCGGCCGGGGACTTCCACAACGCCGTACAGAGCATTCAGAAGGGCCAGGACCCGGCCACGGTCATGGGCCCTTACTACCCGACCATCACTTACTGCACCAAGGCCGCGTTCGACAAGGGCGGACCGGACGCCTGCCCGGCGCCGTAGCCCGGACGCAAACCCGCGCCGTAGCCCGGACGCAAACCCCGCGCCGTGGTCCGGACGCAAAGAGGGGCGGTACCCGGAAAGGGTGCCGCCCCTCTTTTTGCGCGTTTGCCGGGTCCGGCATCTCGTGGACGTCCGCTTGACAGCTTAACGGCGTTAAGTGCAGGCTGACGCCATGGAACTTAACGCCATTAAGGAGACGGGTGCGGTGACCGGTGCGGTGCCTGACGTGCTGATCGTGGGCGCCGGGCCGGCCGGGCTGACGCTCACGCTCGACCTGGCGCGCCGCGGCATGCGGGTGATGCTGGTCGACCGGGAGGAAGGCACCTTCCCCGGCTCACGCGCGAAGGGGGTACAGCCCCGCACCCTGGAGGTCTTCGATGACCTCGGTGTTCTCGAGGCCGCCCGGGCCGCGGGCGGGCCCTACCCACCGATGGGTGTGCATCTGGGGCCGTTCACCATGAAGCCGGCCATGATGAAGTCCAGCCCCGAGGAGCCCACGACTCCCCACCCCGACATCCTGCTGCTGCCTCAGTCGTCCACGACGGCGATCCTGCGCGAGGCCGTGGAAGCCCACTCGGTCCGGATCGGCTTCGGTCTCGGGGTGGAGAAGGTCGAGCAGGACGCCCAGTCGGTGACCGCGCTGCTGTCCAACGGCGAGCGAGTGCGGTCGCGCTACCTGGTGGGCGCCGACGGAGGCGGCAGTACCGTCCGCAAGTCCTGCGGGATCCGGTTCGAGGGCACCACCGACGAATCCGACCGGATGATCATCGCGGACGGTGCGGTCGACGGCCTGTCGCGCGACCGCTGGCACGTGTGGCCGCACCTGAGCCGGCGCTTCGTCGGTGCGTGTCCGCTGCCGGGCGGCGAGCAGTTCCAGATCATGTTCAAGCTACGTCCCGAAGACCCCGTCGACCTGACGGACCGGGTTCTCGTCACGCTCTTCGACCACTTGGTCGGCGGCTCGCTGAAGCTGCGGGACATCACCTGGTCCTCGCTGTTCCGGCCCAATGTGCGGCTGGCCGAGCATTACCGCGAGGGGCGGGTCCTGATCTGCGGCGACGCCGCCCACGTCCACACTCCGGCCGGCGCTCAGGGCCTCAACACCGGGATCCAGGACGCCTACAACCTGGGTTGGAAGCTCGGCCAGGTCCTGGCGGGTGCGCCGGAAGCGCTGCTGGACACCTACGAGGGTGAGCGTCGTCCCATCGCCGCGCAGGTGCTGGGCCGCTCGTCCGAACTGTACGAAGGGCTCAAGCGGCCAAGCCTGTCGAAGATCAAGCGCGGCGACGCCGAACGGCAGCTGTCCATCTCCTACTACGGCGGCCCTCTGGCACCCACCTCCGCCGCCCGGACCACGAAGCTGCGCGTCGGGGACCGGGCACCGGACTCCCTGGTACCGGGCACGTCCGCACGCCTCTTCGACCTGTACCGCGGTTCTCACTTCACCCTTCTGGCCTTCGGCGAGCGGGCCGACGCCGCCCTGCCCGTCATCGACTGGCCAGCAGACGGCGCCGAACTCCACCGGCACACGGCCACCAAGACCACCGTGCCCGCGAGCGCAGCCGATGAAGCGATCCTCGACGCGTACGGCGTCACCGAGGACACCCTGGTCCTGATCCGTCCCGACGGCTATGTCGGCCACATCGCGACCACCGACTTCGGCACCTGCCTCGACTCCGTCATCGCCGAAGTGGCCCCGGCACGCCGGACCACATCCCCCTGACCCGCTGCCCGCGACCGGAGCCCTCCGGCCACGGCCGACGAGAGCTACCCGACAGCCGAGAAGTACGCGCTTGGCGGGATCGGAGGCCCCTCGGACACGGCCTGCGTGAGCTGTCGGTGGTGCTGCCGTTGCCGAGCTGCCCGAAGACGTTGCCGTGGGAATTCTCTCCGCGAGAAGAGGCTGAGACGGGAACTGGGACGGACGGCCCAAAGGGCGGCACCCTGGTAGGGGTACCGCCCTTTCGTTTGGCCTGGTCAAGGCAGTTGAGGCCGTGGCGGGAATCGAACCCACGTAACTCGCTTTGCAGGCGAGTCCCTGAACCACTCGGGCACACGGCCAGTCTCAGGTGCGGCACGGCTCACTCGTTCCGAACCTGATGAGTTGACCGTAGGCGGGGCGAGGGTGGGGCTCAAGGGGTGTGCGGGGGCTGCAATGGGACTGCCATACGCCGTTCATGAATCCCCAGGGGTGCCTGGGCAGGGGCGCCTGGGCGTGGGCCGTCGTACGACCAAAGGCTCAGGCGATCACCGTCTTCGGACAGGAGCCAGTGTCGGTTGTGCCCCTTACGCTGACGGCCATGACAGCCCTGGAAGCGTGATGTCACGACGGTCCCGGCCGAGGCCGAGGGCGGTGTGCTGAGCCGGCCCTACCGGGCCTCAGCGTCGGGATCGTGTCCGTCGTGATGTTGATCGCGTTCGAGGCGACGGCCGTCGGGACGGCGATGCCCGTGGCGGCGCGGGACCTCGACGGGGTCTCGTCGTACGCCTTCGCGTTCTCGGGGTACTTCACGACGAGTCTGTTCGGGATGGTGCTGGCCGGGCAGTGGTCGGACCGGGGTGGGCCGCTGGCGTCCCTGACGGCGGGGATCGGGGCCTTCGCGGCCGGGCTGCTGCTGTCCGGGACGGCCGGGGTGATGTGGGTGTCCATCCTCGGGCGTTGCTCGCAGCGGGCGGCGCGGCCTTCGCGGCCCTGGGCGGAGGCACGGTCACGGACGCTGCCGCCTCGGCCTCCGGCTCGCACCCCGCCGCCTTCGCCGCCGTGTTCCTGCCGATGGCCGGGGTGGCACTGGTGGGCGCCTGGGTGACGACGCGGCTGCGGGAGCGCTGATCCGGCCGAGGCGCTGGGCGACCTGCGACCAGGCGGCGGCGTACGGCCTGGTCATCGATGTGGCGGCCGGGGAGGAGAGCGGGATCGGGGTGATCGCGGGGTGGCTGCGGGCTCTGTGAGGTGGATCCCATCCGCGGGTGAGCCGGTGCCGTCCGCGCGTTGACGCGTCCGGGGCGCCGGTAGGGTGGCCCGGTTGTCATACGTAGCCGAGCCGCCCGCCCGTCTCCCGCCACCGCCCTACCCGACGCGCCGCGCGCGGCCCCTTTGATTCGACCACCATTCGACCACCAACGGAGACCGTGACTACCACCGCCGCCAGTGCCTCCTCCTCGCACCACCTCTCACCCGCCTTCCCCGGCCGCGCCCCCTGGGGCACCGCCAACAAGCTGCGTGCCTGGCAGCAGGGGGCGATGGAGAGGTATATCCAGGAGCAGCCGCGTGACTTCCTGGCCGTCGCCACCCCCGGCGCCGGCAAGACGACGTTCGCACTGACGCTCGCGTCCTGGCTGCTGCACCACCATGTCGTGCAGCAGGTGACCGTGGTCGCGCCGACCGAGCATCTGAAGAAGCAGTGGGCGGAGGCGGCCGCGCGGATAGGGATCAAGCTGGATCCCGAGTACAGCGCGGGTCCGCTCAGCAAGGAGTACCAGGGCGTCGCCGTGACGTACGCGGGGGTGGGCGTGCGGCCCATGCTGCACCGCAACCGGGTCGAGCAGCGCAAGACCCTCGTCATCCTCGACGAGATCCACCACGCCGGTGACTCCAAGTCCTGGGGCGAGGCCTGCCTGGAGGCGTTCGAGCCCGCCACCCGCCGGCTCGCGCTCACCGGTACGCCCTTCCGGTCCGACACCAACCCCATCCCCTTCGTCGCCTACGAGGAGGGGAACGACGGGATTCGGCGGTCCTCCGCCGACTACACGTACGGATACGGGTCCGCTCTGGGGGACGGAGTCGTGCGGCCCGTCATCTTCCTGAGTTACAGCGGCAATATGCGGTGGCGTACCAAGGCGGGAGACGAGATCGCCGCCCGGCTCGGCGAGCCCATGACCAAGGACGCCATCTCGCAGGCCTGGCGCACCGCGCTCGACCCGCGCGGCGAGTGGATGCCGAGCGTGCTGCGCGCCGCCGACCAACGGCTGACCGAGGTCCGCAAGGGCATCCCGGACGCCGGCGCCCTGGTCATCGCCTCCGACCAGGACTCGGCCCGCGCCTACGCCAAGCTCATCCGCGAGATCACCGGTACGAAGGCGACGCTCGTCCTCTCCGACGACGCGGGCGCCTCGAACCGCATCGACGAGTTCAGCCACAGCGACGACCGGTGGATGGTCGCGGTGCGCATGGTGTCCGAGGGCGTCGACGTGCCGCGGCTCGCCGTCGGCGTGTACGCCACCACCATCTCCACTCCTCTCTTCTTCGCGCAGGCCGTCGGCCGTTTCGTACGGTCGAGGCGGCGCGGCGAGACCGCCTCCGTCTTCCTCCCGACCGTCCCCGACCTGCTCGGCTTCGCCAACGAGATGGAGGTCGAGCGCGACCACGTCCTCGACAAGCCCAAGAAGGAGGGCGAGGAGGACCCGTACGCCGAGTCCGAGCAGGAGATGGAGGAGGCGAACCGGGAGCAGGACGAGGACACCGGCGAGCAGGAGCAGTTCTCCTTCGAGGCGCTGGAGTCCGAGGCCGTCTTCGACCGGGTCCTTTACGACGGCGCCGAGTTCGGCATGCAGGCCCACCCGGGGAGCGAGGAGGAGCAGGACTACCTGGGCATTCCCGGGCTCCTCGAACCCGACCAGGTCCAGTTGCTGCTCCAGAAGCGGCAGGCGCGGCAGATCGCGCACAGCCGCAAGAAGCCGGACGACGAGGCCGACCTCCTCGAACTCCCCGCCGAGCGGCGCCCAGTGGTCTCCCACAAGGAGATGCTGGAGCTCCGGAAGCAGCTCAACACCATGGTCGGCGCGTACGTCCACCAGAGCGGCAAGCCGCACGGCGTGATCCACACCGAGCTGCGGCGCGTGTGCGGGGGGCCGCCGAGCGCGGAGGCGACGGCGGGGCAGCTGCGGCAGCGGATCGCCAAGGTGCAGGAGTGGGCCACCCGGATGCGGTGACGCTGGGCGCTGTGCCTGTACGGGGAGTGTCCATGCGGGTCCGCTCCGGTCCGCTGCGCTCGGCTCCGGTCCGCCCCGCTCGGCTCCGGTCCGCTCGGCTCCGTTCCGGTCCGCTCGGCTCCGGTCCGCCCCCTCCGCTCTGGCCCGGTCCGCTCCATTCCGCTGCGGTCCGGTCCGGTCCGCTCCGGTTGTTGGCGCGCGCGTACCCGCGCGCGCCCTGGCATGTGCGCTGTGTGCATGAGGAGCGCGCGCCGCGTGGCGGGTGCCGTGCGTATCGGGGCAAAGGGAAGGAGTCCGTACCGGCCACTGCCCGGATTCTGGACGGAGACTTCCGCTGAGCGGACCGGCTTCGCTACTGTCCGCGTACGCACACGCCCCGTGGCAGCGCCGCCGCGGAGCGCAGCCGTGTAGCGACTCCGCCCGGGAGGAACTCGGGTGGTCAGCCGACCGGCGGCCTCTGAGGCGCGTCGCCGACGGGACTCGGTGGCGCAACCGCCGCGAGGGGGCCGTCGACCTCACCACTAAGGAGTGGGCGTCGTGACCGCGGAGACCTCTCAGACGCTCGACCGGGGACTGCGCGTCCTCAAGCTGCTCGCCGACACGGATCACGGGCTGACCGTCACCGAGCTCTCGAACAAGCTGGGTGTCAACCGGACCGTCGTGTACCGGTTGCTCGCCACGTTGGAGCAGCACGCACTCGTACGCCGTGATCTGGGTGGCCGCGCCCGGGTCGGGCTCGGGGTGCTGCGGCTGGGGCGTCAGGTGCATCCGCTGGTACGGGAGGCCGCGCTGCCCGCGCTGCGATCGCTGGCCGAGGACATAGGGGCCACCGCTCATCTCACGCTGGTCGACGGGACGGAGGCGTTGGCCGTCGCCGTCGTGGAGCCGACGTGGACGGATTATCACGTCGCCTATCGTGCCGGGTTCCGGCATCCGCTCGATCGGGGGGCCGCGGGGCGGGCGATCCTCGCCGCCCGGCAGGCGTCGGCGGGGGAGCCGGGGTACACGCTGACGCATGGGGAGTTGGAGGCGGGGGCCAGTGGGGCGGCGGCTCCCCTGATCGGCGTGACGGGGGTCGAGGGAAGCGTCGGCGTGGTGATGCTCGCCGACGCCGTCCCCGAACGGGTGGGGCCCCGCGTAGTGGACGCGGCCCGCGAGGTCGCGGACGCCTTGCGCTGAGGCTCGCTGCCTGGCTGAGGCCCGCTGTAGCTGAGGCCTGCTGAAGCCGAGCCCTCTGTAGCTGAGGACAGCTGAAGCGTGGCCTGCTGAAGCCGAGGCCCGCTGCCTGGCTGAAGCCCGCTGTCTAGCTGCGGCCCGCTGCCTGGCTGAGGCCCGCTGAAGCCCTTCGTCCGTGCGGACGGTCTCTGCGGGGCCGGGCACCCCGGGCGCCGCACCGGACCGCTTCCGGAGGCGCCGTGTCGCTTCACGACCGCGCGGCGGGACCTGTACGGAGGCCGCGCGGCGCGGTGCCGTTAGATTGATCCCGTGCTCTCTCGCCTCACGCGCCCCAAGGCCCTCGCCGTCTGCGCAGTTCCCGTCGTGGCCCTGCTCGCCACGGCGGTGTTCGCGCCGCTGCCGTTCTCCGTGGCGCAGCCCGGTATGACGGCGAACGTCCTCGGCGAGAACAAGGGCGACCCGGTGATCACCATCAGCGGGGCGCCCACCCGGGACACCAAGGGGCAGCTGCGGATGACGACGATCGAGGCGACCGGGCCGGACGCGCACGTCTCGCTCGGCGACGTGCTCAGCGGCTGGTTCGCCACGGACCGGGCCGTGCTGCCGCGCGACTCGGTCTACCCGAGCGGCAACAGCGTCAAGGAGATCGAGCAGCACAACGCCGAGCAGATGAAGCAGTCCCAGGACTCGGCCACCGAGGCGGCGCTCTCGTACCTCCACGAGAAGAAGGACGTCAAGGTCACCCTCAAGCTTGCCGACGTCGGCGGCCCCAGTGCCGGGCTGCTCTTCTCGCTCGGCATCGTCGACAAGCTGGACGGCGACGGGAGCGGGGGCGACCTCACGGGGGGTCGCACCATCGCGGGTACCGGGACGATCGACACCGATGGCACGGTCGGCGCGGTGGGGGGCGTCGCCCTCAAGACCCAGGCCGCCCGCCGCGACGGCGCGACGATCTTCCTGGTCCCGAAGGCCGAGTGCTCGGACGCGAAGTCGGAACTCCCCAAGGGGCTCCGCCTGATCCCGGTGACCACGCTCAAGGGGGCGGTGGACTCCCTGGTGTCCCTGGAGAAGGGAAAGGGCTCGGTTCCCAGCTGCTGAGCCCCGGCCAGGTGCGGACGGCTGCTGAGCCCCGGCCAGGTGCGGACGGCTGCTGAGCCTGAGCCCCGGCCAGGTGCGGGGACAGGTACGCCACATCGGCGAGCAGTCGCCCAGACGTCCAGACGTCGTCCTGCAGAGAGTCCCCCCGCAGCGCCTCAGCCCGCCGTCACGAACCCCTCCGCCACCATCCAGTCCAACGCCACCTCGTGCGGGTCCTGTCCCTGCACGTCCACCTTCGCGTTCAGCTCCTGGGCCACCGTGTTGTTCAGCTTCTTCGTCACGGGGTCGATGACCTCGGCGATGGCCGGATACTTCTTCAGGGCCTTGGAGTTGATCTCGGGCGCGGCGTTGTAGTTGGGGAAGAACTTCTTGTCGTCCTGCATCACCTCCAGGTGCATCGACTTGATGCGCCCGTCGGTGGTGAAGACCTCTCCGTAGGTGCAACTCCCCTTGGCCACCTGGGTGTAGATGATCCCGGTGTCCATCTGCGTGATGTTCTTCGCCGGCACGCTCATGCCGTACGCCTTCTCCATGCCCGGCAGTCCGTCCGCCCGGTTGGCGAACTCGCTCTCGACGCACAGCGTGACCGCGCCGGGGTCCTTCTTGGCCAGCGCGGCCACGTCGGAGAGCGTCTTCGTGCCGTACTTCTTGAAGTTGGCCTGGTTCATGGAGAGCGCGTACGTGTTGTTGAGAGCGGACGGCGGCAGCCACGTCAGGCCGTTCTTGAGGTCCGCTTCGCGCACGGCCTGCCACTGCTGCTGCGGGTCGGGGATGGGCTTGCTGTTGCCGAGGTACGTGATCCAGGCCGTGCCCGTGTACTCGTACATGGCGTCCGCGTCCCCGCTCTTGACGGCCTCGCGGGCGCCGATCGACCCCTGGATGCCGGTGCGGTCGAGCACGTGCGCACCGGCCGCCTGGAAGGCGATGCCCATGATCGCGCCGAGGATCAGCTGCTCGGTGAACTCCTTGGAGGTGACGGTGAGGTCGGCGCCCTTGAGCGGCTCGCCCTGCCCGATCGAGCCGGGCCTGACGTTGTCGACCATGGGGGAGCCACTGGTCAGGCCGCAGCCGGAGGCCAGCACCAGGATCCCGGCCAGCGTCAGACACGTACGCCTCATGAACCCGCCTCCAACCCGCGCGGGCGCAGCAGCAGTTCCGCCAGTGAGGCCAGCCAGTCGACGAGCAGCGCGAGTGCCACCGTGAGGATCGAGCCGAGCACCAGGACCGGCATGCGCTGGGTGGTGATTCCGGTGGTGATGAGGACGCCGAGTCCGCCGCCTCCGCCGAAGGTGGCGAGGGTCGCCGTGCCCACGTTCAGGACCAGGGCGGTGCGGACACCCGCGAGGATCAGCGGGACGGCCAGCGGGAGTTCGATCCGGGACAGGACGCCGAGCGGTGACATGCCGATGCCGCGCGCGGCCTCCAGCAGGATCGGGTCGTTGGCCTTCAGGCCCGCGATCGTGTTGGAGAGGACCGGCAGGACGGCGTAGATGATGATGCCGATCAGGGCCGCCTTCTGGCCGGTGCCGAGCCAGATGACCAGCAGGGCCAGCAGGCCGATCGCCGGGGTGGCCTGCCCCATGTTGGCGAAGGTCATCGCGATGGGCGTGGCCTTCCGGAACGCCTTACGGGTGAGCAGGATGCCCAGCGGGATCGCGATGATCAGCACGAAGAAGGTGGAGATCACGGTCAGTTGGACGTGCTGCCACAGGGCCTTCGACACCTGGCCGTTCGACAGGGCGTTCTCGGAGATGGCGTCGAGGTTCGCCTGCTGGAACCAGAGCCAGGTCGCGAGCAGCAGGGCCACCAGGACGGCCGGCAGAAAGGTCAGTTTCTGCCAGGTGATCCGGCGCTTGAGCGTGACGACCGGCGGCGGGGCCTCCTGCTCGGCCTCGCCGTCGTCCCGGAACGCGAGCCCCTTGACGTCGTGCTCGCCCTCGGGCCGCTGATCCGTAGGCGGTGTGTTCACCCCGTCGCCTCCCACCCGCTCACGCGGTCGCCGGCTTCCCACTCGCTCACGCCGTCGCCCGCTTCCCGGCCGCTCGCGCCGTCGCCGGCTTCCCACTCGCTCACGCCGTCGCCGGCTTCCCGGCCGCTCGCGCCGTCGCCGGCTTCCCACTCGCTCACGCCGTCGCCGGCTTCCCGGCCGCTCACCCCATCGCCCGCTGCCCACTCGCTCACGCGGTCGCCAGCATCCCGGCCGCTCACCCCATCGCCCGCTGCCCACCCGCTCACGCCGTCGCCCGCTTCCCCGCCGTTCACGCCTTGGCCTCCCCGCTGCCCGTGCCCTCCTGCTCGAAGTGGGTCTGCTGGGCGCGTGCCTCCTGCAGCTCGTGCTGGTGCTCCATCGCCTCCAGCCGGTCGGCCTCGAGGAGCTCGTGCACGGAGTTCATCAGCGTCTCCATGTCGACGACGCCGATGTACTCGCCGCGCCGCCCGGTGACCGCGACCCGGCCCGTGTTGTCCGTGAGCACCGCCTCCAGGGCGTCCCGCAGCGTGGCGTCCAGGGTCACCGTGTCGTGCACGAGCGTGCCCGCGCGTGCCAGCGAGCCCTTGGCGCGCATCAGATCGCCGCGCCGCAGCCACTTGTAGGGGCGGCGCCGCTTGTCGAGCAGCAGGATCTCGTTCGTACCGCTCGCCCGGAGCAGGTTGAAGATCGATTGCAGCGGGTCGTCCACGGTCACCGTCGGATAGTCGGTGACCTCCACATCCCGTACGCGCGTGAGATTGAGCCGCTTGAGGGCCGCCCCCGCGCCCACGAACCCCGACACGAAGTCGTCGGCCGGGTTGGTGAGGATGGCCTCCGGGGTGTCGAACTGCGCGATGTGCGAGCGTTCGCGCAGGACCGCGATCCGGTCGCCCAGTTTGATCGCCTCGTCGAAGTCATGGGTGACGAAGACGATCGTCTTGTGCAGTTCGTGCTGGAGCCTGATCAGCTCGTCCTGGAGATGGTCGCGGGTGATCGGGTCGACGGCTCCGAACGGCTCGTCCATCAGCAGGACGGGCGGGTCGGCCGCCAACGCCCGTGCCACGCCGACGCGTTGCTGCTGACCGCCGGAGAGCTGCCGCGGATAGCGGCCCTGGAACTCGGCCGGGTCGAGCCCGACCAGGTCCAGCATCTCCTCCACCCGCGCCCGGATCCGCGGCTTGGGCCAGCCGACCATCTTCGGTACGAGCGCGATGTTCTGGGCGACCGTCATGTGCGGGAAGAGCCCGGAGGCCTGGATCGCGTACCCGATCTTGCGGCGCAGCTTGACCGGGTCCATGTCGGTGACGTCCTCGCCGCCGATGCGGATGCGGCCGCTGGTCGGTTCGATCAGCCGGTTGATCATCTTGAGCGTCGTCGACTTCCCGCACCCCGACGGGCCCACGAAGACGACGAGTTCGCCCGCCTTGATCTCCATGTTGACGCTGTCCACGGCCGGGTCGTGGCTGCCGGGGTAGCGCTTGGTGAGGTGCTCCAGCTCGATCGTGGCGCCGGTAGTGGAGGTGTGCGCGGGCGCGGCGGCCGCTGTGCTCCCGGCGCTTCCGCTGCCCCCGGCGTTTCCGCCGCTCCCGGCGCTTCCGCTGCCCCCGGCGCTCCCACCGCTTCCGCTGCTCCCGCCCTTCCCGGCCGTTTCAGACACGGATCCCCCTCGGAATGGTCAGCCGCCCGATGAGGACGTACGCGGCGTCGAACAGCAGCGCCAGGATGATGATCCCGAGCGTCCCCGCGAGCACCTGGTTGAGCGCGTTCTTGCTGCCCAGGGAGCCGATGCCACGGAAGATCTCGTTGCCGAGGCCGGGCCCGGAGGCGTACGCCGCGATCGCCGCGATCCCCATCAGCATCTGCGTGGAGACCCGGATCCCGGTGAGGATCGGCGGCCAGGCCAGCGGCAGCTCGACCCGCACCAGCCGGGCCAGGCGGGACATCCCGATGCCCGTCGCCGCGTCCACCAGCGCGGGATCGACCCCGCGCAGACCGACGATCGAGTTGCGCACGATCGGCAGCAGCCCGTACAGCGTCAGCGCGATCACCGTGGGCGGGACGCCCAGGCCCACGATCGGGATGAGCAGACCGATCATCGCGAGCGAAGGGATCGTCAGGATGGTCGACGTGGAGGTCGTCGCGAGGCTGCCCGCCCAGTCGCTCCGGTAGGTGATCACGCCGATCACCACCCCGATGAGCGTGGCGACGACCATGCACTGGAAGACCGCGCTGGCGTGCTGGTAGGCGTCCGTGAGCAGCTGCTGGTGGCGGCTGCTCAGGTACTCCCAGAAGTTCACGCCACCTCACCCCGGTCGTCGTTCAGTGCTCGGTTGCCGCCTGCTCCACCAGCGGGATGATCCGCAGCGGAACGGGGTTCTCCATGACGATCGCCGTGGAGGCCCGGACGATGCCATCAAAACCGACAACCCGGTCGATCACACGTTGGAGATCGGCGTTCGAGCGGGCCACCAGCCGGCAGAGCATGTCTCCGCTGCCGGTCGTCGTGTGCAGCTCCAGCACCTCAGGCACGGTCGTCAAGTGAGCCCGCACGTCCGCTCCTTGCCCCTGCCGGATCTGGAGGGTGGCGAACGCCGTGACCGGGTAGCCGAGCGCGGCCGGGTCCACCTGCGGCCCGAACCCCCGGATGACTCCATTCGATTGAAGCCGGTCGAGCCGGGCCTGCACGGTGCCGCGCGCGACCCCGAGCCGCCGGGACATCTCCAGGACGCCGATGCGCGGTTCCTCGGCGAGCAGCACGAGGAGCCGGCCGTCCAGATGATCGATCGCCACGAGGGCCTCCGGGATGGTCATCCTGTACAGAACGCCCGCCGAAACGCGGGATCGCCTGAGCATATTGCCCAGCCGATACACGAACTATTGCGCACCTTGCGGAACGGAGGGAGCCTGCGGCCATGACGCAGACCACACATCACACTCCCGACACCGCCCGGCAGGCCGACCCCTTCCCGGTCAAGGGAATGGACGCGGTCGTCTTCGCCGTCGGCAACGCCAAGCAGGCCGCGCACTACTACTCCACGGCCTTCGGCATGCAGCTCGTGGCCTACTCCGGACCGGAGAACGGCAGCCGCGAGACGGCGTCGTACGTCCTCGAGAACGGCTCGGCCCGCTTCGTCCTCACCTCCGTGATCAAGCCCGCCACCCCCTGGGGCCACTTCCTCGCCGAGCACGTGGCCGCGCACGGCGACGGCGTCGTCGACCTCGCCATCGAGGTCCCGGACGCGCGTGCCGCGTACGCCTACGCCGTCGAGCACGGCGCCCGGTCGGTCGCCGAGCCGTACGAGGTCAAGGACGAGCACGGCACGGTCGTCCTCGCGGCGATCGCGACGTACGGCGAGACCCGCCACACGCTCGTCGACCGCTCGGGCTACGACGGCCCGTACCTGCCCGGTTTCGTGGCCGCGAAGCCGATCGTCGAGCCGCCCGCCCGCCGCACCTTCCAGGCCGTCGACCACTGCGTCGGCAACGTCGAGCTCGGCCGCATGAACGAGTGGGTCGGCTTCTACAACAAGGTCATGGGCTTCACGAACATGAAGGAGTTCGTGGGCGACGACATCGCGACCGAGTACTCGGCGCTGATGTCGAAGGTCGTCGCCGACGGCACGCTCAAGGTCAAGTTCCCGATCAACGAGCCCGCCGTCGCCAAGAAGAAGTCCCAGATCGACGAGTACCTGGAGTTCTACGGCGGCGCGGGCGTCCAGCACATCGCGCTGAACACGAACGACATCGTCGAGACCGTACGCACCATGCGCGCGGGCGGCGTCCAGTTCCTCGACACCCCCGACTCCTACTACGACACCCTCGGCGAGTGGGTCGGAGACACCCGCGTCCCCGTCGACACCCTGCGCGAGCTGAAGATCCTCGCCGACCGCGACGAGGACGGCTATCTGCTGCAGATCTTCACCAAGCCGGTCCAGGACCGTCCGACCGTCTTCTTCGAGATCATCGAGCGGCACGGCTCGATGGGCTTCGGCAAGGGCAACTTCAAGGCCCTGTTCGAGGCGATCGAGCGGGAGCAGGAGAAGCGCGGCAACCTGTAGGAAGCGGAGCGACCCGCGGAACGTGCAACCGGCGAACGCCGGTTGACGCTCTCAGGTCCTGTGGGCGCCACGGGGGCGCCCACAGGACCCGGGGGAGGGCCCGTGGCGCGCATAGATCTGTCCACACCGTCCGAGCGGTGGCTGTGGAAGAAGGACACGCTCCAGGAGCCGACGGTTGCGCAGTCCTTCGCCTTCGACGAGACGAACGAGCACCTGTACGTCCTCCAGGTCACGACGGGCGGCGCCGAGGCCGGCGACCTGTGCCTGAACAAGCTCGACTTCGAGGGCGACCGGCTCGGCCACATGTATCTGCGCGGCTTCGGGCACGGCGTGAGCATGGGCGTGCAGAACGGGGCCGACGGCTCCGTCTGGATCTGGACCGAGGCCGCCGCGGTGGGCGGCTACGGCCAGGGCGTCACTCGCTTCCACTTCGCCGACGGCGCCTCCCGCACCCTGGACCAGGTCAACGTCCGCCGCCCGGTCCCGGGTTCCACCAACAACCAGCCGGCCCTCTGCATGGCGACGAGCCGGATCGCCGTACGCCACCGCGTCGACAACGTGCCGCGCTACCGCGTCTACGACCTCGACACCTTCGTCTCCGGCGACTACACCGCCCACCTCGCCGACTTCCCGCAGACCGGCGCCCACCCGGACCCCGGCATCCCCTTCCAGGGGTACGCCCTGCACGGCGACTTCCTCTACCAGCTGGCCGGCACGGCGTACGACGACGCCACCAACCCGCCCTCCGGACACGGCAACGCCTACGTCTCCTGCCTCGACATCCGCACCGGCGCCCTGGTCCAGCAGACGCGCACCGAGGCCGGCTACTCCCTCGACCACCGTGAACCCGAAGGGCTCGCCGTCCGGCGGGACGTCGGCCCCCGGCTGTGCATCGGCCTCGCCTCGGGCGCGGTGGGGGCCCGCAGGTTCTCGGTCTACTACAAGGAGTACGGGTAGGCCGCGCCACGAAGCGGGGATCAGCGCGCCGCCGAGTGCTTCGGGGCAGGCGTGACGGGCTTACTGGGCTGGCGCTGGGTGCGCGGTGTGCCGGGCGCGACGGGGGCGACCGGCAGCACGGCCGGCTCCGGCTCCTCCGGCGGCGGCCCCTCGTCGGGGGGTTCGCCCAAGGCCGTCAGGGCCTCCTGCGCCACGGGGGCGAGCAGCGGCGAGAAGTACGGGTTGACGCGCAGGGCGTCGGCGAGGTGCCGGCGGGCCGGGCCGTCGAGCCCCAGGTCACGTTCGATCTGGCCCCGGTGGTAGGCGTACAGCGCGTTGCGCACACCGCCGCCGTGGTCCTTGTCCGTGGCCTTCGTGGCGAACTCGAGCCCCTCCTCGTCCTGCCCGGCCCGGTGCAGCGCCCAGCCGAGCGCGTCCGCGACCGGAATGCCGGGGTGCCGGCTCCACTCGGCGCGCAGCCGCCACACCGCCTCCTCCGGGTCGCCGTGGTCCGCCTCGAAGAGCCCGAGGACCAGCTCGTCGTCCACGCCGCCGGTCTCCGCCTGCCGCACCCGCTCCCGCAGCAGGTCGTACTGCGCACGCGCGGCCCCGCCGAGCCCCAGCTTCTCGTACAGCTCGCCCATCTCCAGGGAGTAGCGCGGCGCGGGCCGCCCGGCGAGCGCCTCCTGGTACGCGCGCAGCGCCTCCGACACCCGCCCCAGCGCGGCCAGCGCGCGCCCCTGCCCGGCGAGGGCCGCGTGCTCGTCGGGGTCGGCGGCGAGCGCGGCCTCGTAGTAGCGCAGCGACTGCTCCCGGTCGCCGCGCTGCCACGCCAGCTCACCGGCCTGCTGGAGGAAGGCCGCCCGCTCGGGCGGCGTCGCCGCGGCCGCCGCCGCGTCGGCGATCGAGGCCGCCGCGTCCTCGCGCCAGCCGCGGTCCCAGTAGACGCGCGCGGCCGATGCCTTCACCGCGGGACCGGAGTGCAGCGCCTGGAGCTTTTCGAGGGTGCTGCGGGTGGCCTTGTAGTCGCCGAGCCCGGTGTACGCGTCGATCAGCAGCGGATACGTCGTCCACCGCTTCGGCGCCTGCTTCAGGGCCTCCTCGCCCCACTTCCTGGCCGCCTGGAAGTCGCCCCGCGCGTTGGCGAGCTCGGCCAGCCCGTCCAGCGCCTCCACGTTCCCTCGCGGCGTGGTCTGCAGCGAGGTGCGCAGCGCCTTGTCGGCCTTCGGGAAGTACGCCGGCGTCGCGGTCCGCCGCGCCTGCTCCACATACGCGCCGCCGAGCACCGCCCACGACTGCGCGTCGCGCGGATGGGCCCGCAGATGGGCCTCGCGATCGCCGATCAGCGCCGCCAGATCGGGCAGCGCGACGGGCACCCCGGCCCCGACCGCCGTCATCGCCCGGGCCACCGGGCCCGGCGCGGGCGGCGGCGCCACGGTGTGCCGCACGGGGGGCAGCAGCACCAGCACACCGCCGACGACGACGCCCCCCACGACCACACCGATCAGCGCGCCCTTCACGGCGCGGGGAAGACGCGGCCCGGGGGGCTCCTGAGGATGCAGCCCGCTGAGGACCGGCTGTCGCTCGTGGATCACCATGCCGCTCACTGTGCGTCAATACGAAGACCACATCACGGCACGCGAAGGGTTCCACGGACGGGGTTCACACCGATGGCCCCGAGTGCGACGCTGTGATCATGAGCCGTATCGAAGCCCCGCGCGACGAGGTCACCGGCAACCTCGTGGACCGTCTGCTGAGCGGCCTGCCGGCCGAGGCCGTCCTCACCGACCCGGACGTCACGGTCGCCTACGCGAACGACATGGCGAGCTTCTGCGAGGCGGGCAGCCCGGCCGTCGTCGTCCTTCCCCGCACCGTGGAGCAGGTCCAGCACGTCATGCGCGTCGCGACCGACCTGCGCGTCCCGGTCGTCCCGCAGGGCGCCCGCACCGGCCTGTCCGGCGCCGCCAACGCCTCCGACGGCTGCATCGTGCTGTCCCTCGTCAAGATGGACCGGATCCTCGAGATCAACCCGGTCGACCGGATCGCCGTCGTCGAGCCCGGCGTCATCAACGCCACGCTCTCGCGCGCCGTCGGCGAACACGGCCTGTACTACCCGCCGGACCCCTCCAGCTGGGAGATGTGCACGATCGGCGGCAACATCGGCACGGCCTCCGGCGGCCTGTGCTGTGTGAAGTACGGGGTGACGGCCGAGTACGTCCTCGGCCTCGAAGTCGTCCTCGCCGACGGACGGCTGATGTCCACCGGCCGCCGTACGGCGAAGGGAGTCGCCGGGTACGACCTCACCCGCCTCTTCGTCGGCTCGGAGGGCTCGCTCGGCATCGTCGTACGGGCGATCCTGGCCCTGCGGCCGCAGCCGCCGCAGCAGCTGGTCCTGGCGGCGGAGTTCGGGTCGGCGCGGGCCGCCTGCGACGCCGTGGTCCAGATCATGGAGGGCGGACACGTCCCCTCCCTCCTCGAACTCATGGACCGTACGACGGTCAAGGCCGTCAACGGCCTGGCCCACATGGGCCTCCCGGAGACCACCGAGGCCCTCCTCCTCGCCGCCTTCGACACCCACGACCCGGCGGCCGACCTCGCCGCCGTCGGCGCCCTGTGCGAGGCCGCCGGCGCCACCCAGGTCGTCCCGGCGGAGGACGCGGCCGAGTCCGAACTCCTCCTGCAGGCACGGCGGTTGTCGCTCACCGCGCTGGAAGCGGTCAAGGGCACGACGATGATCGACGACGTGTGCGTACCGCGCTCCCGGCTCGGCGACATGCTCGACGGGATCGAGCGCGTCGCCGAGAAGTACGCGCTGACCATCGGGGTCTGCGCGCACGCAGGCGACGGCAACACCCACCCCACCGTCTGCTTCGACGCCGGCGACCCCGACGAGTCCCGGCGCGCCCGCGAGTCCTTCGACGAGATCATGGCCCTCGGCCTGGAACTCGGCGGCACGATCACCGGCGAGCACGGCGTGGGCGTCCTGAAGAAGGAGTGGCTGGCGCGCGAGATCGGCCCGGTGGGCGTGGAGATGCAGCGCGCGATCAAGGCGGCGTTCGACCCGCTGGGGCTCCTGAACCCGGGCAAGCTCTTCTGACCGGCATCTTCGCGGCCGGCCCGCCGCCGCTCCCGCAAAGCCGGCCGATCACCGTTGTGGTTCCTCAATTGACGGCTGGGGTGGCTTCACTCACCGCCGTCCTTGGATTCGTCCGACGGCCAGGGGTCCCGCAGCCACAGATCGTCGGCCGGGGTGGGAGCGAGCAGCTCGGCCAGGCCGTCGTCGATGCCGAGCTGCTCGGCCTCAGAGCCCGGGGGAACCGCCCGCAGGGTGCGCTCCAGCCAGGCGGACACCTGCGCGGCGGGCGCTTCGAGCAGCGCGTCGCCGTCGGGCGAACTCAGCGCCATCAGCACGACGCCGCGGCCGGCGACCTTCGTCGGCCACACCCGCACGTCACCGTGCCCGCACGGCCGGAACACCCCCTCGACGAGCAGCTCGCGGGCGAAGGTCCAGCTGACGGGATGGTCGGAGCCGATGTGGAAGGTGATGTGGACGGCGTACGGATCGTCGGTGCGGTAGCTGAGCCGGGCCGGCACGGGGATGCTGCGCTCGGGCGACAGGACGAGTTTGAGTTCGAGTTCGCGTTCCACCACGGTGTGCATGTCGTGCGTTTCCTCTCGCGTACGGGGCCCTGGGGCGGGCCCGTACGAGTGGAGAGGGGGGTGGGCACGGAACCATTACGCGGGTTCCGGGAAGTTTTTCCGGGCGGTGTCCGTAGGTGTCGGAACCTTGCTCGAAAGGGGTGGGTCCGGCGGGAGCGGCCGTGACCCGTGCGCCGGTCTGATAGATGTGGAGCCTCAACAAGACCCCCGAGCAGATACGGGACGACGGACATGAGCGCCCCAACCCCGGCCCCCGGTGACGACAGGCCCCGCGAAGGGTATTACCCGGACCCCTCCATTCCTGGATATGTCCGGTACTGGAACGGTGCCGCCTGGGTACCGGGTACGAGCCGCCCGGCCCCGTCCGACGGCGAAGGGCTCGCGCCCCCGCCCGGCGTGCGCCCCGCCCATGTGCCCTCCCCCGAGCTCTCGGCTCCGCCCGAGCGGGGAGGCGCCCCCATGGCGGCCGCCCCGGCGGAGGAGACCGGCCCGCACTTCTTCGACGAGGACCCGCAGCCCCCGGTGTCGCCCGCCGACGCCCAGCACGGCAGCCGGCCCGAACCCGCCGCCGCGTGGGGCGCCGACCGCTCCCGGCAGTCCGGCTTCGGCGGCGAACAGGACCGCCGGGTCTCCTGGGGCAAGCCCCAGGGCACCGACCCGCGGGTGCCGCACGCGGCCCCGCCGGGCGACGCGGTCGTCCAGCCCGACGGCACGTCCTCCCGTACGGACGGCACGGCGACCATCCCGCCCGCGGACTCCGGCAACGGCCCGCAGCCCCCGGCGTCCGGCGGCACCGTGGTGTTCCGGCGTCCCACGGGACCGGTGCGCCCCGCGGGGAGCGAGAGCTCTGGCGGCGCGGGCACTCCCGCGAAGCCGGGTTCCGCCACGCCCGGCGCCCCGGACCCCCTTCCTTCCGAGGGCACCATGACCTTCCGTGCGCTCTCCCCGCGCACGCCGCAGCAGGGTGGGCGCACGGGCCAGGCAGCGGGCGCGTCCGGCGCACCCGCTGCCGCACCCGGCTTCGGCGCCGGACAGGCAGCCCAGGCAGCCGCAGCCGCCCGCAACGCCCCCTCCGCCCCCGCCACTCCCTCCGCCCCCGCCACGCCGTCCGTGCCCCAGCAGTCGGCCGGCCCCACCCCCATGACCAGCGGCCCCGGGGGCGGCCAGCCCTCCTGGGCCCAGCAGGTGCACCGGCTCGCGGGGGCCGGGGCCGACGAGGGACAGCCGCCGGTCGTGCCGTGGAAGCCGCCGGTGGACGACGTCTTCCAGGCGGCCGCGCGGCGGCAGTCCGCGGCCAGGCCCGCGGGCCTGGGCAAGCGGCTGGCCGCACGGCTCGTGGACACCGTCGTCCTCGCCGGTGTCACCGCAGCGGCCGCCGTGCCGCTGGGCACCAGGGCGCTCGACCACATCAACGAGAAGATCGACGCGGCCAAGCTGTCCGGCGAGAAGGTCACGGTCTGGCTGCTCGACGGCACGACCACCGGCTACCTCGGCGTCATCCTCGCCGTCCTGCTCCTCTTCGGCGTCCTCTACGACGCGCTGCCCACCGCCAAGTGGGGCCGCACCCTCGGCAAGAAGCTGTGCGGCATCGAGGTGCGCGACATCGAGGGCCACGAACCGCCGGCCTTCGGCGCGGCCCTGCGCCGCTGGCTCGTCTACAGCGTGCCGGGCCTGCTCGCTGTCGGTGTCATCGGCGTCCTGTGGTGCCTGTTCGACAAGCCGTGGCGCCAGTGCTGGCACGACAAGGCGGCGCACACCTTCGTAGCGGCCTCGTAGTGGCTTCGTAGCGGCGTCGGCGCAGCCGTCCGGGGGTTCCCCCGGACGGCCCTCGCCGGATGCGGAGCCGGAAGGTTCGCGGTCGACTCGGGCCATGAGCAGCGAACCGCCGCCCCCCGGCTCGGGCCAGCCCCCGGACGACGACCCGTTCAAGAAGCAGCCCCCGCCCGCCGAGGGCGGCGGCTCCCCGTACGACAGCCCCACACCGCCCCCGGGCGGCGGCTCCCCCTACGACAGGCCGTACGGGGATCAGCCGCCTCCGTTCGGCGGCGGCCAGCCACCCCCGCACGGCGGCGGCGGTCCCTACGGCGCAGGCGGCCCCTACGGCGGCGATCCGCTCGCCGGGATGCCCCCGCTCGCCGACAGTGGCAAACGGGTGCTGGCGAGAATCCTCGACATGATCCTCGTGGGCATCGTGGTGTGGCTGCTGTCCTGGGCGTTCGGGTTCCACCCGTATACGGTGAACACGGACCAGATGGAGTTCGGCGACTCCTTCGGGAAGGAAGTGGTCGCCGCCATTCTCTACATCGCGTACGACACCGTGATGATGAGCAGGACGGGCCAGACCGTGGGCAAGAAGCTGCTCCATCTGAGGGTGGCCGACCTCGCCAACGGCGCCACGCCTTCCGTGCAGACCATGCTGGTCCGCTCGCTGGTCCTGTGGCTGCCGTTCGCCTTCTGCTGCGCGTGCATCTGGACCGCGATCGCGGGCGGTTGGAGCTTCTTCGACAAGCCCTACAAACAGGGCCTGCACGACAAGGCGGCCAAGACGGTGGTGGTCAGCACCAGTTGACGCAGGTCAGGGCGGCGGCGACGCTCCGACTTCCGGCGGGTCCGTGTCTCACGGGCCCGCCGGTTTCGTGCACGAGGTCTCGAGGGGCCGCCGGTTTCGTGCACGAGGTCTCGAGGGGCCGCCGGTTTCGTGCACGAGGTCTCGAGGGCCCGCCGGTTTCGTGCACGAGGTCTCGAGGGCCCGCCGGTTTCGTGCACGAGGTCTCGAGGGCCCGCCGGTTTCGTGCACGAGGTCTCGAGGGGCCGCCGGTTCGCGTACGAGGTCTCGAGGGGCCGGCCGGTTCGCGTACGAGGCTTCAGGGGCCGGCCGGTTCGCGCACCGGCTGGGGTGCCGCGGAGGCGGAGACGGACGCGGTCTCGCGCTGCACCGGCACCCGCTCCTCCACGACGGGCGCGGAAGCGGCGGTGGACGGCGTGCGCCTCGGCAGCGGGACCGTCAGCGCGACGAGCAGTCCGAGCGCGAGCGCCGAGAGGGTGATCACCGCGATCCCCAGGCCCGAACTCGTCTGAGACAGCAGCAGCATGGCGAGGGTGGAGAAGATCACGGTGCAGGAACCGTAGGCGAGCTGTGCGGCGGTCGGACGAGGCATGGCAATCGTGTCCTCGGGTGGGGGTCTCCCCCCGGTGCCTCTCGCGATGGGGGAGGTGCGGATAAGAATCGGGGGTGAGACAACGGTGTCGGCTTGGCTTTCCACCGACGTCCGGCGCTCCGCCAATCGACTCTATTCGCCTGCATGCCCGAGTGGAACGACTGGTAAGCGTGACCTTACCCACGGTGCCGAAGCACAGGGGGCGCACGGAGTCATCACGTCCACCAAGTGGACAGACGAGCGCGCCCGTTGAGGGTCTCCCGGAGCGTTCGGATGGCGAACATCTGCTCCGCATAATGCACTTGCCAGGTTCAAGTCAAGGTCTGTCTTTTCTTTAGTAACTCCGGTCAAATGTCGTCACTTGAATCGCGTAACCGCGCGCGGACCATCCGAGACCGGGATCCCTCCACCGCGTGAGCGGGCGCGGGGGAGGACATCAAGTGACCAGCAGACCATGGACGTTCAGAGCAACCGCGGTGGGCGTCGCCCTCGCGGCGGCCACCGCCACGTTCTCTACGTTCGCCGTGGCGCAGGCCGACGACGCGTCGTCGTCGGCGACCGTGGAGCGCCACGATCCGCAGCCGGCCAGGACGAAGGTCGAACACGACCTCGACGGCCCGCTCAGCAAGACCCAGGACGCACAGCGCCAAGAGGCCCTGAACCAGGTCATATCCGGTGGCGCCAAGGTCCAGGACCGCAATGGCTCCCAGGTCGTCCAGCTGAAGAGCAAGAAGGGCGGCAGCAAGTACGTCGAGCTCGGCCGCGAGAAGACCGACAAGATCTTCACGATCCTGGTCGAGTTCGGCGACAAGGCCGACAGCTCGGCGGGCGGCACGGCCGGTCCGCTGCACAACCAGATAGCCGAGCCGGACCGGGCCAAGGACAACAGCACGGCCTGGCAGGCGGACTACAACCAGAAGCACTTCCAGGACCTCTACTTCGGCACCGGCAAGAACGTCGAGTCGATGAAGAAGTTCTACGAGAAGCAGTCCTCGGGCCGCTACTCGGTCGACGGCGCGGTCGCCGACTGGGTCAAGGTCCCCTACAACGAGGCCCGTTACGGCAACAACGCCTGCGGCTCGACCAACTGCCCGAGCGTGTGGAACGTCGTCAGCGACGGCGTCACCGCGTGGGTCGCCCAGCAGAAGGCCGCCGGCAAGACCGACGCGGCCATCAAGGCGGACCTGGCCAACTTCGACCAGTGGGACCGCTACGACTTCGACGGCGACGGCAACTTCAACGAGCCCGACGGCTACATCGACCACTTCCAGATCGTGCACGCCGGCGAGGACGAGTCCGCGGGCGGCGGTGTCCAGGGCACCGACGCGATCTGGGCCCACCGCTGGTACGCGTTCGGCACCGACGCGGGCGCCACGGGTCCGGCCGACAACAAGCTCGGCGGCGCCCAGATCGGCGACACCGGCATCTGGGTCGGCGACTACACCATCCAGCCGGAGAACGGCGGACTCGGCGTCTTCGCCCACGAGTACGGCCACGACCTCGGTCTGCCGGACCACTACGACACCAGCGGCGGCGGCGAGAACTCCACCGGCTTCTGGACCCTGATGTCCTCCGGTTCCTGGCTCGGCACCGGCAAGGAGTCCATCGGCGACCTCCCCGGCGACTTCAACGCCTGGGACAAGCTCCAGCTCGGCTGGCTCAACTACGACACCGCCAAGGCCGGCAAGCAGTCCACGCACAAGCTGGGCGTCGCCGAGTACAACACGTGGAACAAGCAGGCGCTGCTCGTCACGCTGCCCGACAAGGAAGTCACCACCACGGTCGTCACCCCGGCGCAGGGCTCCAGCCAGTGGTGGAGCGGCAGCGGTGACAACCTCAAGAACACGCTGACCCGTTCCGTGGACCTCACGGGCAAGTCGGCGGCGAAGCTGACCCTCGACGGCTGGTACGACATCGAGGCGAACTACGACTACCTCTACACCGAGGTCTCCACCGACGGCGGCGCCAACTGGACCGCCCTCGACGGCACGGTGGACGGCGCCGCCATCCCGCGCGACGGCAGCGACAAGCCCGTCCTCACCGGCACGGTCGACGGTTACAAGAAGCTGTCGTACTCGCTCGACGCCTACGCGGGCAAGAAGATCGACATCCGCTTCCGCTACCAGACGGACGGTGGCGTGGCCCTGAAGGGCTTCGCGGCCGACGAGATCACCGTCACCGCCGACGGTTCGGCGCTCTTCTCGGACAACGCCGAGTCGGCCGACGCCGCTTGGACGGCCACCGGCTTCTCCCGCATCGGTGCGTCCTTCACCAAGGACTACGCGCAGTACTACATCGCGGAGAACCGCCAGTACGTCTCGTACGACAAGACCCTCAAGGTCGGCCCGTACAACTTCGGCTTCTCCACGACCCGTCCGGACTGGGTGGAGCACTACCCGTACCAGAACGGCCTGTTGATCTGGAAGTGGGACACCTCCCAGGCGGACAACAACACCAGCCAGCACCCGGGTGTCGGTCTCGCGCTTCCGGTCGACTCGCACCCGAAGGCCCTGTGGTGGTCCAACGGCACGCTGCAGCGCAACCGTGTCCAGGCCTACGACTCGACGTTCAGCCTCTACCGCACGGACGGCATCACGCTGCACAACGCGGACGTCGCGACGAAGATCCCGTCGTCGAAGGGGGTGTCGGTCTTCAACGACCACACCAGCGACTACTACGACAACAGGAACCCCACCGGCGGCGTCAAGATCACTGACACCAACACCAAGATCCAGATCGTCAAGGAGGCCAAGGACGGCTCCACGATCTCGCTCCGGGTCGGCCCCGCAGTGAAGTAGTCAGCGTTTTCGCAGGTCAGAAGCGTATCGGCGGTGACCCCCTGGCGGGTCGCCGCCGATCGTGTTTAGGTGCGTCCTGTGGCTCTCTTATTGACACCGGACGAAACGGGGATGTGACTGCATGGCCGCGGGAGGTTTCTGCAAGCTGCCGAACGGCAGTGTGGTGGTGGCACTGAACCTGCCCAGCCCCGCGGGCTCGGGCAGCGGCTGCGTGCGGGTCCTGGTGCTCGCCCAGAACCGCGCCCGCGCCCTGACGCGCCTGCGCAACCTGGGCCTGCGAGCCGTCTACCTGCGGGGCAACGCGGCCCCGCCCACCCCCGACGAGATCACCGCCGTCCTGCACCACCCCGACGGCCTCATATGGCGTACGGCCCCTGACAACGGTGTCGCCGAACTGTCCCAGGAGCTGTGGCACCCCATCAGGGCTCTGCTGAGACGCCCGGCGGCGCAGGCATAACCAACCCCGCACAGCCCGGCCCGCCGGAGGCCCCTGGGTGCTCCGGTGGGTCTGCCGGGCGCTTCGTGGGCCTGCCGGGCGCTCCGGTGGCCCTAGACGACGGGCTTGCCCGTGAGCTCCACCCCGGCCGTCCGCAGCTCCTCGAGGGCCCGCTCGGTCGTCTCCTCGGCCACTCCGGCCGTGAGGTCGAGCAGGACCTGCGTGCGGAATCCCTCGCGGGCGGAGTCGAGCGCGGTCGCGCGCACACAGTGGTCCGTGGCGATACCGACCACGTCCACCTCGTCGATCTCGCGGGCCCGCAGCCAGTCGGCCAGCGAGACGCCGTTCTCGTCGGCTCCCTCGAAGCCGCTGTACGCCGCCGCGTACGCGCCCTTGTCGAAGACGGCGTCGATCGCGCCGGAGGCGACCGCCGGGGCGAAGTTCGGATGGAAGCCCACGCCCTCCGTGCCGGCCACGCAGTGCGCGGGCCAGGAGTGGACGTAGTCGGGGTTGTCGGCGAAGTGGCCGCCGGGGGCGATGTGGAGGTCGCGGGTCGCGACGACATGGCGGTAGCCGGCGGGCGCCTGCCCGATCAGCTCCGTGATGGCGGCGGCCACATCGGCACCCCCGGCCACCGCGAGGCTGCCACCCTCACAGAAGTCGTTCTGCACGTCTACGACGATCAAGGCGCGGCGCATGGTCGGTGTCCTTCGACTATGGGGTCGGCAGTGGGGGTCCCCCCCGTTCGAGCGAAGCCGAGAACTTGGGGGAGGGTGCGGGCCCGGCCGGATGAACTTCCGAGCCTAGAGACTTCAAGTGCGATACGGGAGGGGGCTTTTGGCTTCCGCGGGCCGCGCGGGCACGCTGCCGTTGCATTCCCGCTCACCGGTTGTTCATGCGTGGCCGCACGGGCGGGCACCCGTGGGGCCGGTGGGGCGCCGCCCTTCGCAGGGGGGCGGGGGAGGCGCCCGCGTCCCGGACGTACAGCGTGGATCTCGAACGTACTCCCCGGAGCTCAGACGTACTCGGTGGGGAGCACCGGCTCCCCGCGCGAGAGCTGTGTCGCCGACAGCGGCAGATTGGCGCGGGCCGCCGCATGCCGGTCGCGTACGACGTCGAGGGGCTCGCGGGCGACGACCTGGCCGCCCTTGATCAGCTCGACCAGAAGCTGCCGGTCGGCCAGCTCGCCCGGCACCGGACCGGTGCCGATGACCTCGGCCTCGGCGGCCCCCCGCTCGTCGAGCCGACGCGCGGCCCACTTGCGTCCGCCGATGGACGTCTTGCCGCCGGAGGACTTCTTCGCCACCGCCACCAGCGGCGCCTTCGGGTCCGCCGACTCGGCGCGCGCGACCAGCTTGTAGACCATGGAACAGGTCGGATGGCCGGATCCCGTCACCAGCTGGGTGCCGACGCCGTACGCGTCGACGGGCGCCGCCGCCAGCGAGGCGATCGCGTACTCGTCCAGATCGGAGGTCACGATGATCTTCGTCCCGGTCGTGCCCAGCTCGTCCAGCTGCTGCCGTACCCGGTGAGCGACGAGCAGCAGGTCGCCGGAGTCGATGCGGACCGCGCCGAGGTCGGTCCCGGCGACCTCGACGGCCATCCGTACGGCCTCGGCGACGTCGTAGGTGTCGACCAGCAGCGTGGTGCCCCGGCCGAGCGAGTTCACCTGGGCCTGGAAGGCGTCCCGCTCATGGTCGTGCAGCAGGGTGAAGGCGTGCGCGGAGGTGCCGACCGTCGGAATCCCGTAGCGGAACCCGGCGGCCAGGTCGGAGGTGGTCGTGAAGCCGCCGACGTACGCGGCCCGGGCGGCGGCGACCGCGGCCAGCTCATGGGTGCGCCGGGCGCCCATCTCGATCAGCGGCCGGTCGCCGGCGGCGGAGGACATCCGGGAGGCGGCGGCCGCGATCGCCGAGTCGTGGTTGAGGATGGAGAGGATCACCGTCTCCAGGAGCACGCACTCCGCGAAGGAGCCCTCGACGCGCAGGATCGGCGAGCCCGGGAAGTACACCTCGCCCTCGGGATAGCCCCACACCTCGCCGCCGAAGCGGTACGTGGCGAGCCAGTCCAGGGTCGGCTCGTCCACGATCCGGCGCTCGCGCAGAAAGCCGAGGACGTCCGCGTCGAAGCGGAAGTTCTCTACGGCGTCGAGCACGCGTCCGGTGCCCGCGACGACGCCGTACCGCCGTCCCTCGGGCAGGCGCCGCGTGAAGACCTCGAAGACCGAGCGCCGCTCGGCGGTCCCCGCGGCCAGCGCGGCCTGCAGCATCGTCAGCTCGTACTGGTCCGTGAAGAGCGCCGTCGACGGAACGTCCACCGGCAGCCCGAGGTCCCCTGTGTTCATGACGGGATCGTACCCCCATCTCGTCACTCTGACGATTTGTGGGGCCGCCCTATTACCGGGACCGGGACCGTGGGGGGCCGTTTGTGCGGGTGCCCCCCTCTGGTGGCAGCATGGGCCGTGTGACGGCTCCCGCACCCCTAGAGACCGAGAAGACCGAGTCGGCGGAGGAGGTCTTCGCCGTACCCGAGCCGGACGTCCCCTGGGTCACCATCGTCCACAACGACCCGGTCAACCTCATGAGCTACGTGACGTATGTCTTCCAGACGTACTTCGGCTACACCAAGGACAAGGCCACCAAGCTCATGCTCGACGTCCACCACAAGGGCCGGGCGGTGGTCTCCAGCGGCACGCGCGAGGAGATGGAACGCGACGTACAGGCCATGCACGGCTACGGTCTGTGGGCCACCCTTCAGCAGGACCGGAAGTAGCCCGAGCCCCCCGGAAGCCGGAAACGGCCGGCAGGACCCGAAGCAGCCCGCACCTTTGGCGCAGGACCGGAAGTAGCGAACTCACTCCATGCCAGGACACTTCGAACCGCTCCCCGGCGGCGGCGCGGCCGTCGCCCTCGACGAGGTCGAGATCTCCATCATCCGCTCCCTCGCCGTCCAGCTCCTGGAGCTCATCGGTCCCGGCCCCGCGGAGAACGCCCCCGACGACCCGCTCGCCGAGCTGTTCGCGGAGGGTCCCAGCGAGCCGCCCTCCGACCCGGTGCTGCAACGCCTCTTCCCGGACGCCTACAGCGGCCCTGACGTCGAGGCCGACTCACCCGAACAGGCCGAGGAGCAGCGCGCGTACTCCGCCGAGTTCCGCCGCTTCACCGAGAACGACCTGCGCGCGGCCAAGCGCGACAACGCCCTCGCGGTGATCCGCTCCCTCGACTCGCTCACCACGGCGGGCGACGGCGGCGGCGTCCTCAAGCTGTCCCCCGAGGAGTCCGAGCAGTGGCTGCGCACCCTGAACGACCTGCGCCTGGCGATCGGCTCCCGGCTCGATGTCGTCGACGAGGAGGACACGGACCTCCTCTACCGGCTCCCGGACGAGGACCCGCGCAAGCCGATGGTGATGGCGTACCTGTGGCTGGGCGGGCTCCAGGAGACGCTCGTCGAGACGCTGATGCCGTGACGGCCGGGACGCTGATGCCGTGAACGACCGGGATCGGGGCCCTTTTGCCCCGGCCTTTCCGGACATGAGGCGACAGGGCGGCCGGCAGAGTGTTCGCTCAGAGGACGCTCAAATCCGAATAACGATCCCGTCACCATGACCGCGCCCTTTGGGGCGCGGTCAGACTTTTGTCCGGTTCTTCCTGTGGTGTGTGCCACGTAAGCCCCAGTCGATCAACATTGCAGCCGTGATAAATCTTCACGACCGCCCGACAGGACACCACCCATGTCCGGTCGGGTGCGCCACCGAGCCGGCGGATCGCCGGCCAGGCACAAAGCTCCACCATCCGGGGGGATCGGGAACCGATCCGAAGCCAAGGGACTGGCTCGGATCGGCATGGAGAAAGGCGCACGAACATGACCTCATCGCAGGTCGACAAGCAGTACGACGGCAGTGAGGCCGTGGGCGGCGACGCCCCCGAAGAGGGGTACGAGCGCGGGCTCGGCAGCCGTCAGGTCCAGATGATCGCGATCGGCGGCGCCATCGGCGTCGGCCTGTTCCTCAACGCCGGGGCGAACATCGCCAAGGCGGGACCGAGCCTCATCCTGATGTACGCCCTCGCGGGCGTCATCATCTTCTTCATCATGCGGGCGCTCGGCGAGCTGCTCCTCTACCGCCCGGTCTCGGGCTCCTTCGCGGAGTACTCCCGCGAGTTCCTCGGCCCGTTCTTCGGCTACTTCACGGCCTGGACGTACTGGCTGATGTGGGTGGTCACCGGCATGGCGGAGCTCACCGCCGCCGCGATCTACATCCACTACTGGTTCCCGTCGATCCCGCAGTGGGTGTCGGCCCTGGTCTTCCTGGTCATCCTCTTCGTCGCCAACCTGATCTCGGTGAAGGTGTTCGGCGAGATCGAGTTCTGGGCCTCGATGATCAAGGTCACCGCCCTCATCGGCATGATCGTGATCGGCCTCGGCGTGCTCACCTTCGGCTTCAGCGCCGCCGGTGACACCGCGTCGGTCACCAACCTCTGGGAGTTCAACGGCTTCTTCCCCAAGGGCATCGGCTCGTCCCTGATGACCCTGCAGGGCGTCATGTTCGCCTACCTCGCCGTCGAGCTCGTCGGCGTCACGGCGGGCGAGTCCGAGAACCCGGAGAAGACCCTTCCCAAGGCGATCAACACCCTGCCCTGGCGCATCGCCCTGTTCTACGTCGGTGCCCTCACGGTCATCCTCTGCGTCGTGAAGTGGACGGAGTTCGCACCGGGAGTCAGCCCGTTCGTGAAGGCCTTCGCGATGATCGGCATCCCGGCGGGCGCGGGCATCGTCAACTTCGTGGTGCTGACCGCGGCCCTGTCCTCCTGCAACTCCGGCATGTACTCCACCGGCCGCATGCTGCGCACCCTGGCCGACAACGGCGAGGCCCCGAAGGCCTTCAACAAGCTCTCCTCGACGAAGACCCCGGCTCTCGGCATCACGGTCTCCGTGCTCTTCATGGGCATCGGCGTGCTCCTGAACTACGTCGTCCCGGAGAAGGCCTTCGGCTACGTCACCTCGGTGGCCACCGCGGCCGGCATCTGGACCTGGCTGATGATCCTGATCAGCCACATCCTCTACCGCCGCGCGGTCGACGCGGGCCGCCTGCCCGCGTCCTCCTTCCCGGCACCGGGCGGCGCGAAGTGCAGCTGGATCGCGGTCGTCTTCCTGCTCTTCGTCACGTGCCTGATCGCATACGACGCCGACTCCCGCATCTGCCTGTACGTCATGGCCGGCTGGGCCGCCGTCCTGGCCGTCGGCTGGGCCATCCTGAAGGCACGCAACCCCGAGGTCACCGAGCGCCGCGAGCCGACGCTCGAGAAGGTCGGCTGACCTCACCGGTCGAGGTCGGCCGGCGTTCCTGACCGAGGTCGGCCGACCTCCCCGGTTCACCATGTGGGCTGTCCCGTACCACGCTTCGGTACGGGACAGCCCTTCTGCTTATCCTGACGAGCATGCTGACCATCACCCAGGCCCTCTTCGACCAGATCGTCGCGCACGCGCGCCAGGACCACCCCGACGAGGCGTGCGGCGTCGTCGCGGGCCCGGAGGGCGAGGGCCGCCCCGAGCGCTTCATCCCGATGCTGAACGCGGCCCGCTCGCCCACGTTCTACGAGTTCGACTCGCAGGACCTGCTGAAGCTCTACCGCGAGATGGACGACCGCGACGAGGAGCCGGTGATCATCTACCACTCCCACACGGCGACCGAGGCCTACCCCTCCCGCACCGACATCTCGTACGCGAACGAGCCCGGCGCGCACTACGTGCTCGTCTCCACCGCGGACACCGACGACGCCGGCCCCTTCCAGTTCCGCTCGTACCGGATCGTGGAGGGCGAGGTCACGGAGGAGGAGGTCAAGGTCGTAGAGGCCTACTGATCTCACCTGTCGGCCGAAAAGCGTCCGGAATGCGAGATCACACCCCGGGACCCGTGCCGGGAATCGATACGATGAGCCCATGGTTTCCCACGACGTGAGCGACAAGACGCCGGGCATGCTGCTCGTGGCGCGGCTGCACGTCGACCTGTGCAGGCTGCAGAGCGCCATCTGTACGCGCTGACCCCTGCCGCCGTACGGCCGTGAGCCGCGGCTCCGCAACCGGCGTACGCCCTGCCTTCTGCTTCACCGCGCTGCCGCGCCCCACCGACCTGACTTTCCTTCCGACAGGAGCCCGCAACCATGGCCATCGAGGTCCGCATCCCCACCATCCTCCGCACCTACACCGGCGGCGAGAAGGCCGTCGAGGGCGGCGGCGCGACCCTCGCCGAGCTCTTCGCCGACCTCGAGACCCGGCACGCGGGCATCCAGGCGCGCATCGTCGACGGCGGCGAACTGCGCCGATTCGTCAACGTCTACCTGAACGACGAGGACGTCCGTTTCCTCGAGGGCATCAACACCAAGCTGACGGACGGCGACAGCGTCACGATCCTGCCGGCCGTCGCCGGTGGCATGGTCTGATCGGCCGCTGATCTCTCATGCGCTACGACTCCCCGCTGGCCGCGGTGGGCAACACCCCTCTGGTGCGCCTGCCGCGGCTGTCGCCGTCCGCGGACGTCCGCATCTGGGCGAAGCTGGAGGACCGCAACCCGACCGGCTCGGTCAAGGACCGCCCCGCCCTGCACATGATCGAACAGGCGGAGAAGGACGGCCGGTTGACGCCGGGCTGCACGATCCTGGAGCCCACGTCCGGCAACACCGGCATCTCCCTCGCCATGGCGGCGAAGCTCAAGGGCTACCACATGGTGTGCGTGATGCCCGAGAACACCTCGCAGGAGCGCCGTGACCTGCTCGGCATGTGGGGCGCGCGGATCATTTCCTCCCCGGCGGCGGGCGGCTCCAACACGGCGGTCCGCGTCGCCAAGGAGCTGTCGGCCGAGCACCCCGACTGGGTGATGCTCTACCAGTACGGCAACCCGGACAACGCGGGCGCGCACTACGCGACGACGGGCCCCGAGATCCTCGCCGACCTCCCGTCGATCACCCACTTCGTCGCGGGCCTCGGCACCACCGGCACCCTGATGGGCGTCGGCCGCTTCCTGCGCGAGAACAAGCCCGACGTCAAGATCGTCGCCGCGGAGCCGCGCTACGACGACCTCGTCTACGGCCTGCGCAACCTCGACGAGGGCTTCGTGCCCGAGCTGTACGACGCGTCGGTCCTCACCTCCCGCTTCTCGGTCGGCTCCGCCGACGCCGTGACCCGCACCCGGGAACTCCTCCAGCAGGAGGGCATCTTCGCGGGCGTCTCCACGGGCGCCGCCCTGCACGCCGCGATCGGCGTCGGCAACAAGGCCGTCAAGGCGGGCGAGAGCGCCGACATCGTCTTCGTCGTGGCCGACGGCGGCTGGAAGTACCTCTCGACGGGCGTCTACACGGCGGCGACGACAGAGGAAGCGATCGAGACGCTGCACGGGCAGCTCTGGGCGTAGCGCCTTCAAACGCCGGAGGGGCGATCTCCAGCCCGTCCGGCGTTTGAGGACGAGGCCGAGGCCGAGGCCGTCCAGGCCGGAAAGCGGGGCTGGGGGGCGGCAGCCCCCAGTTGACGGGAATGGGCAGGGGCGGCGGGGGCGAAAAAACCCTCAGCCCGCCAGATACCGCACCTGATCCCACAGCACGGGGTCCACGACCCCGACCCGCCGCCGGAAGTCCCCCACGGGAACCTCCCTCAGCTCATCCGTCTCAAGAAAGCTGGCCCGCCCGTGGGCATCACCCACGGCCCCCGGCGGCAACGGAATCACCCCGGCCCGCTCATCGTGATACTTGCTGGTGATCTTCGCGACGGTGGCGCGATTCCCGCGCACGGCCAGCACCAGACACGGCCGGTCCTTGGTCCCCGGCGCGTCCTCGTAGGGAACGTTCGCCCACCAGATCTCCGCGGCCCGCGGCCCCGGCGCACCCCGCCGACGCCCACCAGGCCGCCCCGGCGGATGCGTACGCCCGGCCGGCCGGCGCCCGCGGCGCCCCCAGCCGTCCACCAGCGTCGCGACCAGCGCGAGCAGCACGACGGCCGCCAGCGCGAGCCACCAGGACGTGTCCATACCAAAGAAGGTACCGGCGCGCATGTCCCGCCGCCCGCGCTGCACCCGACCTCGTCGTCGCCCTGCCCATCCGAACCCGTCGCCATTTCCGCCCGAGGCTGCCGACATGTGCACCTGAAGCCGTCGCCATTTCCGCCCGAGGCTGCCGACATGTCCACCCGGAGCTGACGCCATTTCCGCCCAAGGCTCCCGGCATGTCCACCCCAAGCCGCCGCCACGTCCACCCGAAGCCGCCGTCAAGTCCATCCGAACCGGTGACAGCACAGGTGAGTTCGCCCACAACGGCGCTGGGCGGAGGAGCGACCGGCCCTTTTGCGCCTTACGCTCGACGGACCGCACGACCCCCGTTTCCGTATCTGCATCCGAGTATCTGCACCCCGCATCTACTCTCTGCACTTCCTGCCAGCGCGGAGGTTCCAGCTCTTATGAAGCTCACCGTCGTCGGCTGCTCGGGGTCGTTCCCGTCCGCGGAATCGGCCTGCTCGAGCTACCTCGTCGAGGCCGACGGCTTCCGGCTGCTTCTCGACATGGGCAATGGTGCCCTTGGCGAGCTGCAGCGCCACTGCGGTCTCTACGACCTCGACGCGATCTTCCTCAGCCATCTGCACGCCGACCACTGCATCGACATGTGCGCGTACTTCGTCGCGCGCTACTACCGCCACGACGGCGGCCGCTGCGACCCGCTCCCGGTCTACGGGCCGGAGGGCACGGAACACCGTCTCACCACGGCCTACGCGGACACTCCCACCGCCTCCTCGATGAGCGAGGTCTTCGACTTCCACACGGTCAAGCCGGGCACCTTCGAGATCGGCCCGTTCACCGTGCACACGGATCGGGTGCGCCACCCCGTGGAGGCGTACGGCATCCGGGTGGAGCACGAGGGGCGTTCTCTCACCTACTCCGGGGACACGGGCGTGACCGAGACCCTGGACGAACTGGCCCGCGACACGGACCTGTTCCTGTGCGAGGCCGCGTTCACCCACGGCAAGGAGAACATCCCCGACCTCCACCTCAACGGCCGCGAGGCGGGCGAGACCGCCGCCCGCGCCGGCGCCCGCCGCCTCCTCCTGACCCACATCCCCCCGTGGACGGACTCCCAGGTCAACCTGGCGGACGCCCGCGCGGCGTACTCGGGCCCGGCGGAACTGGCGATGCCGCGGCTGTCGTACGAGATCTGACGGCTCTGCGCACGCGAGTGCCGGCGGCCGAGATCTGACGGCTCTGCGCACGCGAGTCCCGGCCGCTCCGGCCCGAGTCCCGACCGCTCCCGCGCACACGAAGGCCCCCGGAACCAGTCGGTTGGTTCCGGGGGCCCCGTCGTGTGCGGGCGTACCGGCGTGCGGCCTACTTGGCCTCGGCCTTCTGCAGCTCCGCGAGCTCCTCGTCGGACTCGCGGCCCGGCGTCGGCAGGTTCCACTTCGTGATCGCGAAGCGGAAGACGACGTAGTAGACCGCGGCGAAACAGAGGCCCACCAGGACCAGGCCCCACGGGTTGGTCGCGATGCCGAGGTTCAGGCCGAAGTCGACCGCGCCGGCCGAGAAGCCGAAGCCGTCCTTCATGCCGAGCGCCCAGGTCAGCGCCATGGAGACACCGGTGAGCACCGCGTGGATCGCGTACAGGACCGGCGCGATGAACATGAAGGTGAACTCGATCGGCTCGGTGACGCCGGTGACGAAGGACGTCAGCGCGAGCGAGAACATCATGCCGCCGACGACCTTGCGGCGCTCGGGGCGGGCACAGTGCACGATCGCCAGGCAGGCGGCGGGGAGCGCGAACATCATGATCGGGAAGAAGCCGGTCATGAACTGCCCGGCGGTCGGGTCGCCCGCCAGGAAGCGGGAGATGTCGCCGCTCTTGCCGTGGTACTCGCCCGCCTGGAACCACGGGTAGGAGTTCAGCAGGTGGTGCATGCCGATCGGGATCAGGGCGCGGTTCGCGACACCGAAGATACCGGCGCCGACGGCGCCCGAACTGACCAGCTTCTCACCGAAGTTGTGCAGACCCGTGCCGAGGACCGGCCAGATGTAGCCGAAGACGATGCCGATCAGCAGGCCCGCGAAGGCGGAGAGGATCGGGACGAGCCGGCGGCCGCCGAAGAAGCCCGCCCAGTCGGGCAGCTTGGTGCGGTAGAACTTCTGGTACAGCAGGGCGACGACGATGCCCATCACCACACCGCCGAGGACCTTCGCGTCCACCGGGGCGTTGACCATGACCACCTTGCCGTCGACGGCCGTGGCCACCTTCGGCAGGTTCTTGTCGGTGAACGTGGCGAGCACGTTCTTGAAGACCAGGTAGCCCACCACGGCGGCCAGCGCCGTCGAGCCGTCCGACTTCTTCGCGAAGCCGATCGCGATGCCCACGGCGAACAGCAGCGCCATGTTGTCGAGGATGGCGTTGCCGCCGGCGGACATGAAGCCGGCGATCTTGGTAAGGAACGTGGGGAAGGACGGGCGACCGAGCATGTCGGTGTTGCCGAGGCGCACCAGCAGCGCGGCGGCGGGCAGAACGGCGACCGGCAGCATCAGGCTGCGGCCGATGCGCTGCAGAACAGCCATCGCGCCGGCGCCCTTCTTCTTGTCGGCCGCGGGAGCGGCGCTGGCCGTGGTCACAACTTCCTCCAGTGGGCAAGGCGCCGCCCGGGGGACAAGGGGTTTTGGGGGACGGCGTGGTCTACACCACTCAGTGGTGTAGACCTGTTGTAGCACGGTGAAGGCTGGATAAGGAACCCGCGAATTTTGTGGCCTGAGTCATAACCGGAAGAAGCGGCTCCAGGCACGACAAAGGCCCCTGGAACCATGGGTCCAAGGGCCTGGTGTCGCGGCGTCGGCGGAGTGCCTACGCCTTGGTCGTGTCCTCGACCTCCTCCTCCGGCTCCCGCCCCGGAGTCCTGAGGTCGAACCTGGTGATCGCGAAACGGAAGATCACGTAGTACACGACCGCGAAGCACAACCCGATCGGGATGATCGCCCACGGCTTGGTCGCCAGGTTCCAGTTGATGACGTAGTCGATCAGACCGGCCGAGAAGCTGAAGCCGTCATGGACCCCCAGCCCCCAAGTCACCGCCATGGAGACGCCGGTGAGGACCGCGTGGATCGCGTACAGCACCGGCGCGATGAACAGGAAGGAGTACTCGATCGGTTCCGTGATACCGGTGACGAACGAGGTCAGCGCCACGGAGAGCATCATGCCGCCCACCTCCTTGCGGCGATGCGGCTTCGCACAGTGCGCGATGGCCAGCGCGGCGGCCGGCAGCGCGAACATCATGATCGGGAAGAACCCGGACGTGAACTGACCCGCGTTCGGGTCGCCGTTCAGGAACATGTTGATGTCACCGTGCACGACGGTCCCGTCCGGCTTGGTGAAGCTGCCGAACTGGAACCAGATGGGCACGTTCAGGAACTGATGCAGACCGATCACCAGCAGCGCCCGGTTCGCCACACCGAACACACCCGCACCCCACGCGCCCAGACTCACCAGCCAGTCGCTGAAGTTCTCCAGACCGTCGCCGATCGGCGGCCAGATCCACAGACACAACGCGGCGAACACGATCGCCACGAACGACATGATGATCGGCACCAGCCGGCGCCCGTTGAAGAACCCGAGCCAGTCCACCAGCTTCGTACGGTGGAAGCGCTGCCAGAAGTACGCGGTCATCAGCCCCATGACGATGCCGCCGAAAACCCCCGGATTCTGGTACGTGAACGCCGCCACGGTGTTGTCGGGCGCCTGACAGCCGATGTTCTGGATGACCTTCGCCTGCTGCGCGCAGCCCTCCGGGAACTGGTGCAGCACCCCGAAGTAGACAAGGAACCCGGCGACCGCCGCCAGCGCCGTGGACCCGTCCGCCTTCTTCGCCATACCGATGGACACACCGACGCAGAACAGCAGCGGCAGTCCGAGCTCACCGTCCAGCAGCGCGCCGCCCGCGCCCTTCATCACCTTGGAGACGTTGTCCCAGCCGAGCCCGTCCGCGCCGAACACGTCCGGCTGGCCGAGCCGGTTGAGGATGCCCGCCGCCGGCAGCACCGCGATGGGGAGCTGAAGACTGCGCCCCATCTTCTGCAAGCCCTGGAACAGGTTGTTCCAGCGCATGCGCGCGGGTGCGGGGGCGCTGTCGGCGGTCATCGGCGTCCTCCGGACGGGGCCGGTTTGGCGACGGCCCGCACACTGGTGTAGACCAGTTGACGACCGGTCGCTCTGTCGTGATCGCCATCATTCGATACGTACGACATGACCGCTCGCGAAGATGGGCCAACTGTGGGTTACTGCGACAAAGCGGTTCGGATCAGGGAGTAGGACATGGCCACGAAGGCTGAGAAGATCGTCGCCGGGCTCGGCGGCATCGACAACATCGAAGAGGTCGAGGGCTGCATCACCCGGCTCCGCACCGAGGTCAACGACCCCTCACTGGTCGACGAGGTCGCCCTGAAGGCCGCCGGCGCCCACGGAGTCGTCAAGATGGGCACCGCGATCCAGGTCGTCATCGGCACGGACGCCGACCCGATCGCCGGGGAGATCGAAGACATGATGTGAGCCACGACGCTCACCGAGCCGACGCCGGCCTCACCCGGCTGACGCCGGGGCTCACCGGCTGACGACTGACGCCGGAGCTCACCGGGCCGACGGCCCGCAGGCCGCACGGCTCGCAGGCGTCACGGCCCGCAGAGGACCCCGTGGCTCACCCCTGAGGGGCCGCTTCCCTTCCCGGAGGCGGCCCCTCACCCGTATACGGCTAGGCTCATCCGCATGTCTCGAATCGACGGCCGCACCCCCGAACAGCTTCGCCCCATCACCATCCAGCGGGGCTGGAGCAAGCACGCCGAGGGCTCCGTCCTCGTCTCCTTCGGCGACACCAAGGTCTTCTGCACCGCCTCCGTCACCGAAGGCGTCCCGCGCTGGCGCAAGGGCAGCGGCGAGGGCTGGGTCACCGCCGAGTACTCCATGCTGCCGCGCGCCACCAACACCCGCGGCGACCGCGAGTCGGTCCGGGGCAAGATCGGCGGCCGTACGCACGAGATCAGCCGCCTCATCGGCCGCTCCCTGCGCGCCGTCATCGACTACAAGGCGCTCGGCGAGAACACCATCGTCCTCGACTGCGACGTCCTCCAGGCCGACGGCGGCACGCGCACGGCGGCCATCACGGGCGCCTACGTGGCGCTGGCCGACGCCGTCGCCTGGGCACAGGGCAAGAAGCTGGTGAAGGCGGGCCGACGCCCACTGACCGGCACCGTGAGCGCCGTCTCCGTGGGCATCGTCGGCGGAGTCCCCCTCCTCGACCTCTGCTACGAGGAGGACGTGAAGGCCGACACCGACATGAACGTCGTCTGCACCGGCGACGGCCGCTTCGTCGAGGTCCAGGGCACGGCGGAGGCGGAGCCCTTCGACCGCAAGGAGCTCAACGCGCTCCTCGACCTCGCCGTCGCGGGCTGCGACGAACTGGCGGCCATCCAGCACGCGGCCCTCGAAGCCACCATCCAGGCAACCGCGCGCTAAGCCTTCGCGTTCTTAGAGGTACGGGCATACGGTCCACCGTGCGCCCACCGAC
>NZ_JBHVWZ010000006.1:93155-94719 GCF_042881985.1 Streptomyces sp. NPDC058246
TACCACGCACGCGGGCCGGAACCGACCACGCACGCGGGCCGGAACCGACCACGCACGCGGGCCGGAACCGACCACGCACGCGGGCCGGAACCGACCACGCACGCGGGCCGGAACCGACCATGTACACGGGTCGCGCCGGCCTGGTGCGCGAGTCGAATCGACCTGCGCCACGGGTCGAACCGACCGCATCACCGGTCGAACCGACCGCCACGGCCGGAACCGACCCGACCGCACCACGGTCGCAACCGACCGCACGACCCGACCGCACCACGGTCGCAACCGACCGCACCACGGGGTCGGACCACATCATGTCCACGGGGAGGGACCGTTCCATGGCCGCGCGCCACCGCCGCCGCACCGCCGTATTCGCCGTCGTCACCGCACTCGTCGCCCTGCCGGCGGCCGTCGGCTGCGACGCGGTCAACAAGGCCCTGGACTGTGTCCAGACCGCCGACTCCATCGCCGACAGCGTCACCGACCTCCAACAGGCGGTCGAGAACGCGGCGAACGACCCGACGCAGACCGACGCGTCCCTCAACTCGATCGAGAAGAACCTCGACAAGATCGGCGACAAGACCGACAACGCCGACGTCAACAAGGCGGTCGACGACCTCAACAAGGCCGTCGGCAACGTCCGTACGGCCATCAAGAACGGCGACAGCACCCCCGACATCAGCCCGGTCACGGACGCGGCGGGCGAGCTGACGAAGGTCTGCACGCCGTAAGCGGCTGTAAGAGTCGCGGTAAGCGCCGCCGTAAGCGCCGCCCGTAAGGGCGTGCGTAAGAGCCGCTCCGGAAGCCACCGCGGGGACGCGGGGACGAGGCGGGATACTGAGCACCATGACCCGCCTGATCCTCGCCACCCGCAACGCCGGAAAGATCACCGAGCTGAAGGCGATCCTCGCCGACGCAGGTCTCACCCACGACCTCGTCGGCGCGGACGCCTACCCCGACATCCCCGACGTCAAGGAAACCGGCGTCACCTTCGCCGAGAACGCCCTGCTCAAGGCCCATGCCCTGGCTCAGGCGACGGGCCTGCCCGCCGTCGCCGACGACTCGGGCCTCTGCGTGGACGTCCTGAACGGCGCCCCCGGCATCTTCTCCGCCCGCTGGTCCGGCCGGCACGGCGACGACAAGGCCAACCTGGACCTGCTCCTGGCCCAGCTCTCCGACATCGCGGCCCCCCACCGGGGCGCCCACTTCGCCTGCGCGGCAGCCCTCGCCCTCCCGGACGGCACGGAACGCGTCGTCGAGGGCCAACTGCGGGGAACACTGCGCCCCACCCCGTCCGGCTCCAACGGCTTCGGCTACGACCCGATCCTCCAGCCGGAGGGCGAGACGCGGACCTGCGCCGAACTCTCCCCCGAGGAGAAGAACGCGATCAGCCACCGGGGCAAGGCGTTCCGGGCGCTGGTGCCGGTGGTGCGGGAGCTGTTGGGCTGACACAACAGAGACGTGGGGGGGGGGGTGAAATAATGTGGGCCGACTGGGCGGCCGTGGGGGGGGGGGGGGTGAGTGACCCACGCGGGTGGTAGCCCAATGGGGGAAAACCAGAAAGAAAGAC